>CAYYGS010000013.1:0-19740 GCA_964471335.1 uncultured Jutongia sp. | reverse complement strand
TAGCTTAGTAGAGCAAAACGGAAATAGCGAAGTTACCCAAACATCAGAAAGAACCAGATTAATTCTCCAAATGCTTTTAAATAAATCACTATTTTTTTGTTCCTACATAAAACTGATTAACAGTTCCTTTGCTTCGTTCCATAAATCTTCTGGACATTCTTCTTTAAACTGAGCGTTTCTGGCACCCACATCTAACATTTTTGCCTGGTCACATAATATCACACCTGTTGTCTGTGTTCGCCCATCCAATTCTATGTGAAATGGATGTTTTTTATTTGTGTTAGTTATTGGACAAACAAGTGCTAATGAACTATGATGATTTAAAACATCATTACTTAAGACAAGTGCTGGTCTTCTTCCACTTTGCTCATGACCCTTTTGAGGGTTAAAATCCATATCAATGATATCCCCTTGTTTATAAGTCACCAAATTTCATTTCCCTTCGGATCACCTACATCAACCTCTTGCGTACTTTCAACATAAATTTCATCAATCGGTTTTTCGTAGAATGACTCCAACCTTTCTTTTAAATTAAGGTATTTAGGTTTGTTGATTTTCTCAACCGTCATTTTTCCATCGTATACATTTATTCTTACAGTATCATTCTCCTGTAGATTCATTTGTGCTAATATTTCCTTTGATAATCTAATGCCTTGACTGTTTCCCCACCTCCTTACGTTCGTTTGTATTACATATCCAGTTTCCTTCGTCAGTGTAACTCCTCCTGTTTTTACCATCTATTTCTCCTCCAAAGTATATACGATGGATATACCTTTAATGTTAGTATATACAAAGTATATCCATTTGTCAATATAAATATTCATCCTCTTTCAAAGATTTTAATTAATTAAATTCCCGTGTATCTTTCTGATCTCTTCCTCCGTCAACGGGCGGTACTGCCCCGGCTGCAGTGAATCGTCGAGCATCAAGCCGCCCATTGACAGTCGTTTGAGATAGATGACCGGTTTTCCAACCGCCGCCATCATTCTCTTAATCTGATGATAACGTCCCTCGCGGATCGACAACTTGAGCCATGTCGTACGCGCCGCGTCCACTCTCTCTTGCCCCGTCAGGACGTTCTCCTTCCCCGAAAGCACAGTTACCCGTGCCGGCAGCGTCGGTGTCTTATCTCCGATTTCGACCCCTTCCTCAAGGTGTCTCACATCGTCCTGCGTCACTTCCCCATCTGCCTTCACAAGATATTCCTTCCATACATGGCGCTTCGGCGACAAAAGCATATGTGACAGTGCACCGTCATTTGTCAGCAGAAGCAGTCCCTCCGTATCCTTATCCAGCCTGCCGACAGGAAAGATCTTCCTGACAGCGGCTCCTCCAATCAGTTCTATCACTGTAGTATCTCTCTGATCCGACACTGCACAGACACAACCCTGTGGTTTATTCATCATATAATACTCGTATTCTACATATGTAATCTGCTCCCCGTCCACCTCTACGATATCGTCTTTCTCTACCTGGTATTCCGGGCGCAGCACCGGCTGTTTCTGCACAAAAACGCGGCCTGACTTGATGAGTTTTTTCACCTCAGACCGCGTTCCTACTGACATGCCGGACAAATATTTATCCAAACGCATGCATTATCTCCTATTACTTTTTTCTTCTTTCCTGCTCTCTTCCATCCTGCTTATCCAAAATGGTGACTACATTCCATAATACATTTCTTCGTATTTCTTTGCAGAATTACTCCATGACCAATCCTGTGCCATACCACGGTCAATAATCTTATTCCACTCTCTCTTACGATTGTAGTACACATCCTTCGCATAGCGGAGGGTATTCAACATCTCATGTGCATTATAGTTGGAGAAGGAAAAACCTGTTCCCTTGCTCTCATATTCATTATAAGGTTCTACGGTATCCTTCAGTCCTCCTGTCTCCCTGACAATCGGCACCGTGCCATAGCGCAGGCTCATCAGCTGGCTCAGGCCGCACGGTTCAAAGAGAGACGGCATTAAAAAGGCATCACAGGCTGCATATATTTTATGAGAACGCTCATTGGAATAGAATATATTCGCAGATACTCTTCCATGATATTTCCATTCAAAATGACGGAACAGATTCTCATAACGCTCCTCTCCTGTTCCCAGAACTACAAGCTGCGTGTCCTCTGCACAGATCTCTTCGATCACATAATCAATCAGGTCGAAGCCCTTCTGATCCGTCAAGCGGGATACGATACCGACCATAAATATCTTGTCGTTTTCTTCTAATCCCAGCTCCTTCTGAAGTCCCCGCTTATTTTTCACCTTTTCCTTACGGAAATTTTTCGCATTATAATTTGCAAAGATCATCGGATCCGTCTCCGGTTTATACTCATTGTAATCCAGACCGTTGACGATTCCCCGCAGACAATTCGAGCGGGCGCGCATCAGACCATCCAGATGCTCTCCATAGAACGGCATCTTGATCTCCTCCGCATAGGAATCACTAACTGTCGTCACCATATCCGCATAGACAATACCGCCCTTTAAGTAATTGGCATCCCCATATGCCTCAAGCTTGTCCGGTGCAAAATAATACTCATTCAGGCCTGTAATATCGATTACCTTTTTCTTATCCCAGATTCCCTGGAATTTCAGATTATGAATCGTCATAATCGTCTTGATTCCATGGTAAAATGGATTCGCATTAAAGGTATCCTTAATATACACAGGGATCAGGCCAGTCTGCCAGTCATGGCAGTGAATGATATCCGGACGGAAATCCAGAGAAGGCATCGCAGAAAGCGCCGCTTTACAAAAGAACGCAAACTTCTCTATATCCTCATGAATATTGCCATAGGGCTGGAATCCCGCAAAATAAAATTCATTGTCAATGAAATAGAATTGAACTCCCTCATATTCCATTTCCATAATTCCGACATATTGGCTTCTCCATGCGAGATCCATGTAGAAATGCGTCTTGTACTGCATTTTCTGTTTCCACTCTTCCGGAATACAAGCATATTTGGGCACCATCACGCGCACATCAAACTCATTCTTGTTGAAATATTTTGGAAGAGAACCCACAACATCTGCCAGTCCTCCCGTCTTTACAAAGGGAACACATTCAGATGCTACAAATAATACATTCTTCATATACATCCTCCATTCAATAAAGTAAATACCTTCTGGTATATTATACCTTATTTTCATGAATGTGAAAAGCACTTTTTTCCATACATGCCGTAATGCCGTCAAACCATTATGCCCGCTTTTTATATTCCAGACGGATCTTATCGGCAATCAATGCGATAAACTCAGAATTGGTGGGCTTTCCCTTCCCGGAATTAACCGTATAACCAAACAAATCCTCAATTGTCTCCATCCGTCCCCGGCTCCATGCCACTTCAATTGCATGCCGGATAGCACGTTCGACACGGCTGGATGTCGTTTTATGCCGTTTCGCAATACTCGGATAGAGCACCTTTGTCACAGAACCCAGCATATCATTGTCATTGACCGACATGATAATTGCATCCCGCAGATACTGATACCCCTTGATATGGGCCGGAACACCGATTTCATGAATAATATCTGTCACGTCGGATTCCAAACTGTCAGATAATCTGCGGTTCCTGTTCTCAAATACTGTACTGATCACCTTGCCCTCTTCCCGGCATGACTCCGCTTTCTCTCTGCCGCCCACCTCACGTACACGCGACACTACTACTCTGGGATCAAAAGGTTTGAGTACATAATACGCCGCTCCCAGCCGAAAAGCATTCTCCGTGACCTTCTCCTGACTGACAGCAGAGACGACGATCATTTCGGGAATATTCTCCTGTCTGCCCCTCTGCAGCCTCTCCATCACGCCCAGTCCGTCAATCTTCGGCATGATCAGATCCAACAGGACCACATCCGGTTGAAGCAATTGAATCATATGCAGTGCCTCTTCGCCGTCCGCAGCGACACCCACTACCTCCATATCCGCCTCGCGTTCCACTGCTTCCTTTAGTATATTCACAATTCTTTTGTTATCGTCTGCGACTAACACTTTGATGTATGCCATAATTCCCTCCATTTTGCCGTCTTACCCCGATAACATCATCAGGCTATAATAAGATTATATGAGGGAAACTCCGCCGCATCAACGAAAAGAATACAGCTTTTTTCGACAATGAGCGGTCTGTCGGGGAATATTCACACGTAATTTAAAACATATTTTCTATAAATGTGGCATATCCTCTTGTCACATCTCGAACAAACACATGGGTCACTGCACCGATACATTTTCCGTTCTGCATAAGCGGCGCACCACTCATCCCCTGCACGATCCCGCCGGCTTTCCCCAAAAGTTCCGGATCAGTCACATGGATCTCCATGCCTTTATTATCTTCCGAGGATATATTGACCTTCTCGATCTCCACCTCGTATTCCCGGACATCCTCCCCCAGCTGACAAAGGATCGACGCCTTTCCTGTCCTGACCTCCTGCTTCCTTCCAATCGCCATCGCCCGATTATCCTGATATTTATATTGTTCGCTTGTAATATTGCCAACAATCCCCAAAGATGTATTGCGGGAGATCGTCCCCAGCCTGTTCTGCCTTCCCAGCCGGACGCTTCCGACAACCTCTCCGGGCGCACCGGCCTCTCCTCTCTCTACGTGATCAATTCCCGCTTTGTATAAGCCGCCATTTTGCAGTTTGATCAACAGTCCTGTATCCGCATCTGTAATACCGTGTCCAAGCGCTGCAAATTGATTTTGCGGCGTGACAAAGGTCAATGTACCGATCCCCTCCGTATCCTCCCTCAGCCATGCCCCGATCTGATATCTTCCGTTCTCCGCCAGCACAGGATTGATCTTTACCTTGATCCTGTTAGATCCCCGGTTGACACCCAATACCAGCTTATTGGCGCCGTTTTTCTGAATCAGGCTGCTGACATCCTGAATCGTCGCTACTGATTTCCCATTGACCTCATAGATATAATCTCCTGTCTGCAAGATCTCGTAGCAAGGCGTCTGTGTCATTCCGCTCTGATCCTGCACCTTCCCCGTTCCCAGCACCATCACGCCGTCCGCATGAATATACAGCCCGACAGAGCTCCCCACCGGCATGACACGCGTTTCCTCCTTCACATTCAGCCGTATGTTTTTACAGTGAATCCATCCAAACAGCTTTGCCTCCGCCTGAATACTTCCAGAGTTCCCTGTCTTCAAGGTAACAGGCTCTGCCATACTGAACTGAATCTCTCCGTCTGCCTCCTCTGCATGGTTCACACTAACAGGCGACGATTCCTTATCTCCTTGCAGGGACAGCTTGATAAAGGGGATCTCAAAATTGATCTCCTCCTCCCTGTTATTAAAAAGCAAAATTTCATCCGGAACCAGATTCGTCATCTGCCAATACCAGCAGACAGCCCCCATTATCAATACAATTGTCAAGGCCCCAAACAGACACAGCCGATATACCCTTTTTTGTCTCTGACTCATATATACCTTCATGATTTCCTCATTCCTGCCCTTTACACATCAAAAAGACGTTTTCTATCATCCATTATGATACAAAACGTCCCTTTATATACTTTATTCTGTATGATTTCTAACAATTTTTTCCAAGCTGTTTCTTGACATCCTCTGCCATCTGCTTCATCTCCGCAGCACTGTTTCTCACAACATCAGTGATCTCGACACCGCCCAGTATCCTCGCCAGTTCTTCCACGGCTTCCTCCCGTGACAGCAGACCGATCCGGGTACTCGTCTCATTGCTGCCGCTCTCCTTCTCGATCAGATAATGAGAGTCAGCCATAGCTGCAATCTGCGCCAGATGGGAGATGCAGATCACCTGATGCGTCATGCCGATATACGCCATTTTTTCTGCCACCATTTGGGCCGTCCTGCCGCTGATCCCCACATCAATCTCATCAAAAATCAACGTCGGTATCTCATCATGTCTTGCCAGCACCGCCTTGACCGCCAGCATAATACGTGACAGCTCGCCGCCCGATGCCGCTTCTCCCAGCGGCTTCAGATCCATACCGGGATTCGTGGAAATCATAAATTCCACCTCATCTGCCCCATACCGTTCCAGCCTGTCCAACGGCCGCACATCAATGGCAAACTTCACCTGCAGGAAATTCAGATCACGAAGTGCCTGCGTAATTTCCTTTTCGAGCTGTCCGGCCGCCTTCCTGCGGATATCGGTAATCTGCGACGCCAGTTCTCCCAGCTCCTTCTCCTTCTCGCGCAGGCTCCTGTCAAGTTCCGCCCGACGCGCCTCGTAGTCCTGATACCGAATCAGCTTATTCCGCAGCGACTCTGCATACTCCTCCACCTGCTGGACGGTGGCGCCATATTTTGCATGGATGGAACGCACAAGATCCAACCGACTCTCTACCTCCCTCAGCTGCTCATCTCCCACCTCAAAATCATCAATATAAGAGGAGATGTCCCGATTAAAATCTGTCAGCAGGGAATCGATTTCCGACAACTGATCACAGAATTCCCTCACTCTCTCATCATACTCTGAGATCTTGTGCAGGATCCGCAGGCTGTGGCCCAACTGTTCCTTCGATGTGCCGTCCCCTTCGCCAGTCATGGCATAAATCTCTCCCAGTCCTCTTGCAATATCTACTCCATGGGAGAGGACTCTGTACCGCTCTGCCAGTTCCTCCTCTTCCCCTTCCTTCATTCCGGCCTGCTCGATTTCCTCCAGCTCGTATTGTAAAAAGGACACTTCACGCAGCCGTTCCTCCTCCGGAAGCTGCTCCTCCTCCCATTCACGACGAAGGCTTTGATATTGTCCAAACCCTTCCTCCATATTCTCTGTCCTGTCCCCCAGCACGTCTCTGGCATATCTGTCCAGGATTTCCCTGTGCTTCGCACTGTGAAGCAACGACTGCTGCTCATTTTGACCATGGATATCAATCATCAGATCGGCAACCTGGCGGATCACAGCCAATGTAACACTTTCCCCGTTGATCCGGTTGACACTTCTATTTGGCATGATCTTACGAGAAATTACCAGCATATCCTCTTCCGGCGTCAGCCCCAGCTCCTCCACTTCTCTTCTCTGTGCAGGACTCTCCAGCTGAAATACCAGCTCAATCAGGGCATAGTCCGCTCCCTTTCGAATGATATCCCTTGGGCTCTTCTGTCCCAGCCCGAGATTAATAGAGCCGATAATGATTGATTTACCTGCTCCTGTTTCTCCCGTCAGTACATTCATCCGGTCCGAGAAGTCCACTTCCACCTCATCGATAATTGCCAGATTTTTAACGTGTAAATTGACTAACAAAATATACTCCTTTCCCAATCTGTCTGTCCATAAGGCTTCCCCTTTTATAAAAACGCCAGTTCAAGCTTCCTCAAACTGGCGTTTTATCACAATTCCTGCGCATGCCTTTGCGCATAATGGAGAATCAAAGATTCTCCTAAATAAATGCGTCAGCATTTATTTTATCACAAAATCTATCAGCTTAATTCAAATGGGTAATCGTAACCCGGCATGCCATACGGCATCCCTTCACATAAGCATAAATAGTTGTTGATCCAATACTTCGGCCCACGACGAGACCGTTTGCATCTACCGTCGCTATGCTGGCATTAGCAGAATGCCATGTCGCAGTATCACCAGCCGCCAATCCATTAACTACCAGCGTCTCTGTATCATATTGCCGCATCGTCAGCGTACTGCGGTTCAGTGCTACTACATTGACAGATACCGTAGAGGAAACACCTCCGCTGGCCAGTATCGTAATCGTACAATTACCGGTACCCACCGCATGAACGGTTCCGTTTGATGATACGGTAGCCACTCTCTTATTATCTGATGCAAAAGAGATATTATCAGAGGTATCCTCCGGCAATACCGTATAAGACAGCTTCGTAGAATCACCACGCTTCATCGTCAGGTCGGACTGCGCCACGACAATGCTGCTGGCATTGACAGGCTCAATTACCTTGACGGTACAATTAGCACTCTTTCCACTACCATCCTTGACCTTAGCCGTAATCTTGACAGTACCTTCTGCGACACCTCTAACGATACCATCCTGTATCTTTGCAATCTTAGGATCAGAAGACTTCCACGTCACGCTCTTGATAGAAGCACGCTTCGGCTTGACAATTGCTTTCAGCGAGCAGGTACCCCCAACATAGCAGACCGCGTAATTCGGCTTAACTCTTACCTTCTTTGCCCTGTATATGACACGTACCTTACATCTCGCCTTCGCCTTGGTCGCATCCTTTACCGTCGCTGTAATCGTGGCATAACCGAGTTTCTTTGCCCGTACTCTTCCTTTCGAACCTACGGTAGCAATCTTTTTATTCGATGTCTTCCACTTAACGCCCGGTTTCTGCTTCGTGCCGTTCGACGACGTTGTCGCCTTCAGCTTATATGATTCTCCGACGCCGATACGTATGTTTGTCTTGTTCAGAGAAATCGTCGTTTTCAGTTTCGATACCTTCACGGTACAGCTTGCCACCACATTGTAATCATCGACAGTACAGGTAATTGTACACGTCCCCTTATCAATACCGGTGACGACTCCGTCGGGATCCACATCTGCCACATAGTAGTCTGTGCTGTCCCATGTCACAGGCAGATCTGCATACTTCTCCGGCAATATTGTCTTCTGCAGTTTGAAGGTATGGTCAATCGCCAGTTCACGGTATGTTGGCGACAGGGATATGCTGACCTCGGACGTCACTGTCACATTACAGGTATCCACAAAGCCACCCTCTACCGTACGGCAAATTACAACAGCAGAACCGCTGGCAACGCCAGTGACAATTCCCTTCTCATCTACCGTTGCCACACTTGTATCTGATGATTGATATGTCACACTCTTATCAGAAGCATCCTCCGGCTGTACTGCCGCCTGCAGTTGGAAGCTGCCGCCGATGAAAACATTCTGCTCCTTCGGATTGACATGAATACCAGTAACAGGAACAAGCGGCTTCAATACCTGTATTGTACAATAGAGAGGCTCCCATACATCTCCCGTATAGGGATCCTTGTAAACGGCAGAAATTGATACTTCGCCTTCTGACTCGCCTGTCACCAGACCATTCTCATCTACCGTTGCAATGTCTTCATTTGTCGATGACCATGTCACCGTCTGATATGTTGCATCCTCCGGATCAAAGACTGCCGTAATCTGCAGCGTATCACCAACATATATGCTGGCCGTCTCCGGATCCAGCGTCATACTTTTCGCCGGCACATCACTGTCTATTACATGGATGGCACAAGTGATCGCTTCCTCTACACCAAGCTCCTCAGATACACAGGTAATCCATGCTGTATCTCCCGACTTCATACCTGTCACAATACCTTCTGCATCCACCTCAGCCACATCATCATTCGTGCTGGACCAAGTCACCGTTTTATCAACATCCTCCTCCGGATCGAAGATCAACTCCTCCATCAGATCAAGGGAAGCTCCCTCGCGCACGGTATACTCATCTTCCTTAAATTCTATCGAAAGAAGCTTATTCCGCACTTCAATCTCACAATATACCGGCTCCCAGACATCTCCGGTAATCGGATCCTTATATACGGCTGTGATGGTCGTCTTTCCCACAGAAACACCTGTCACCACACCATCCTCATCAACCGTTGCAATGTCTGGATTTGTCGATGTCCAGCTCATTGTCTGGTAGGTCGCCGTGATCGGATCAAATATCGGTTCAATCTTGAGCGATTCTCCGATATAGATGCTCGCTTCATCCGGCATCAGCTCTACATCGATCGCCGGAATATCCGAGTTTACTACCCGAATACCACAGGTAATCGCCCCCGTCACGCCAATATCCTCAGCCACGCAGGTAATCCATGCCATACCCTCTGCATTCGCTGTAATATTGCCTTCCTCATCGACCGATACGATGGAATCATCTGTCGATGACCAGCTCAGGTTCATATTGATATCCTTATTCGGATTAAAGATAACGGCATTGCGGAGTGGAATCGTCGTTCCAACCTTCATCTCATACTCCGACTCTTTGAACGAAATTGACAACAGCCGATTTCTGACATTCACCTCTATAATCCGGAAGATTTCACCACTCGCTACCGTAATATTGGCATGACCTGGCGCCACGGCAGTAATCACACCGCCTTCGACCTTTGCCACACCCAGATTATCGGAAGCCCATTTCAGAGTAGGGTCTGTCGCGTCCACAGGCGTAATAGTCGTCTGTACTACATACTGTTCTCCCACAATTAAATCCAGTTTTGACACATCCGTCTGGATATCCGTAATGGGATTTTTCCGAATATTAATACAACATCTTGCGACAATATTGTTGGGGTTAAAGGTAGGTTCTACAGAAATCCATACTGTATCCTCCTTCAACAGTGTCACCATACCAATTTCGTCTACTGTAGCAACCGATCGGTCACTTGTAGACCACTTAAGATTTGTATTTGTCGCATTCTTTGGCTCATAAACAGCCTTCAGGAAGATCAATCCCGTCGAAAGATAGGTGTCAATCTGCTCCCCCTGTTCAATTGATATCGAAGTAATGGCCGCTGTCACCGTCACACGACAGGTTGCATAAACATTATTGTCCTTATTAATTACCGTTATAATCGTAGAACCTGTCTTCTTGCCAGCAGTAACCTTTGCAGTGACATTGCCCCTCTGCGGCTCTACCGTTACAATGATTGTATCAGCAGAAATCCATGTCAGATTGTGCTCACCACTCAAGCCGGAATCGAGGTAATCAATAGCTCCTACCTCCATCTCCATCTCCGAGCGGTCCAGAGGAATCGTTGTCGCTGCCGTATTGACAAAGATCCGGCAGGTAGCTACCCTCGTAATCGCGTCTTCGTCTGTCCAGTATAACGTCACAATCACCGGCGAGTCAGTCAGAGTCGCCCTCTTTGCCGTCACTGTCGCATACTGCCCACTGGAGGACACGGAAATATATGTCTCCGCTGCATCAGTAGATTCCCAGCGGAAGCTGGAAGAATCTGTGTAGTTTCCGGAACCGATGATACCTGTCAGTTCCAGCTTTGCCCCTACCGCCATCGTTGTATTTGTCACATTAAGAGAAAAGGTATCGGTCACGGTAATCCGAACGGTAATCGTATCTCCCTCTCCTACTCCCGGTATCGTCCGCGTCGGCCGCTGGTTACAGCGCACCTGGAATGTCGCTGTTCCCTTCTCGATACCAGTGATCTGCATCTGACCTCTGTCCCATTCAATACAACCAGTCGGACTCTGCTCCTCACCATTCACACTGAAGCAGTCCCGCAAAACATCCAATGGGATATTAAAGGCATCTGATAAGTTATACTTTCCATTGATATTTAATGTAATATCCTTATTCGCAAAGGTGCTGACAACATCCACGTTGATAGAAACAGGCTCGCATCCCCAAAATTCCTGCTGCTGAGCCGCTTCGTATGTCGTATAGGTACCCCGGACATAAAACTGGACAACATATTCTCCGGCTTTTGCATCCAACCGGAATGTACCGTCCCGCGTATCAAATTTCAGACTGGCATCCTCCGGATTAACTCCCCTGTTACCCAGAGAATCCTGCACAAATGTCCTGTCTGTATCACGTCTTGCAATCACCCAAACCAGCTTCTCGTTGATAGATTCCAGAGGATTGGAATTGAAGCGCACGGACGGCCACAGCTTGTCATTGCGCTCCATTGTAATAAAAGCACGGCTGTCAACCTCTTCAGGAGGTGTATGGGAATCTGTACCTACGATTGCTCCGACAGAATTGTCTCTGCGGATCTCCGGACGTACGTAGACGTCTATCGTATCCTCGTACTCATTTGTCCCATCCCTATATGTAACAGACAGTCTGGCATGACCGGCACCAGCGGCATTGACATAAGGCGCATCTGCATCCTGTACCACTGTCAGCACATCGGCATTACTACTGGTCCACACCGCATTTGCATCCTTGGCAGAACCAAAAATCAGGTTCAGCTTTCCTGTTTCCTCCCTGGCAGATGAACCGAGGAACAAGGTCTGTCCATTATCCATAACAAGGGAACGTCTGGCATCCCCCTCATTGACACGGCTGATGCTGACAAACGGATTTGTCGTATCCAGATACTCATTGACAGAGAACACGACGTTGACAGAAACACTCATATCATCCGTGGTTCCGTCTGCATGGTTGATCAGCACACGCAATGCCACACGGCCGATGTTCTTTACATTGACACGTACTGTCGATGTCGTAGCTGTGGCTGAATCCACCTCTAAAATATCTGTATTGGCACTGCTCCACTGAAACGAATCACCCGTCGTGGTTCCCCGTATGTAAAAGGTATCGGTCGCCCGGCGCAGCTCGTACTCTCCGGGCACCTCACGTCCCTCACTGTCCATAATCACGCAGTCTGCGGCATGTAGTTCCTGCTTCTGGTGAAATCCATTCCACAGAAAGAATGCGGCAAAAAAGAGAAATACCGCGCCAAATATCCACTTTCTTTCCTTTAGCATCTGACAAAGCTTTTGCATACAATTCCTCCATTCCGCGTCCCTTGCGGCGCTAGAATCATTTCCTATCAAATTCTGTCACTCATCCCAATTGTGATATACGCTCTGTACATCATCGTCCTCGTCCAAAAGATCTAATGTCCGTTGGAGCTGTCTGATATCTGTCTCGTCCGATAATGTAACATAATTTTGTGGCAACATTGTGACATCCGCACTGGCCATCGGTAATTTTTCTGCCTCCAGTGCCTCTCTCACCGTACTGAATTCCTCCGGTGACGTGATGATTTCATAGCTGTCTTCCTCTTCTACAAAATCTTCTGCCCCGGCATCCAGCGCCAGCATCATCAAATCATCTGCACTCATCGTAATATCCTGGTCCTCCAGCTCCTCCTTTGACAGGATGATCTGTCCCTTCTCATCGAACATATATGATACACAGCCCTGTGTTCCCACACTGCCGCTCCCCTTTGTAAAAGCATTGCGGACATTGCTGGCCGTCCGGTTTTTATTGTCCGTCAGCGCCTTGACAATAATCGCCGTCCCGCTGGGGCCGTATCCCTCATACGTCACTTCCTCATAGTTGACGGAATTCGCATCCCCCGCCGCCTTTTTAATACCTCTTTCGATCGTATCATTCGGCATATTGTTGGCCTTAGCCTTAGCAATCACATCACGCAGCTTTCCGTTATTTGCCGGATCCGGTCCACCCTCCTTCACCGCTACGGCAATCTCACGACCTATGATCGTAAAAATCTTTCCTTTTGCCGCATCATTTTTCTCCTTCTTATGCTTAATATTCGCAAATTTTGAATGACCTGACATAACACATACTCCTTTATCCTTATTTATCTGATTATATTAATCGGAAATCGTTCAATTCCTCACTTTTACATTTTATCACTTTTGCCGCCGTCTGTCTACGGCGGCAATTTCATCTATATTCCTTATATTCCTCAATTTCCGTTTAGCTTCTCTCTCATACGCTTATAAAAACTGATATCTGACAGTTTCACAAGCTGTGTCCTCTCGCGCGGGACGCTGATATCAATACAGTCCCCCGTCGACAATTCTCCGACATTACGTCCATCCACTACAAGCATCGCCGTATCTTTCTGTGTTTCCTTGGTCTGTCCAATCTCTAATGTAATACGGTCCTCCGTTGACAATACCAGGCTCCTCTTGTTGAGGGAATGGGCACAAATCGGCGTAATGACTGTCGCCTGCGTATGAGGTACCATCACTGGTCCCCCTGCCGACAAATTATATCCGGTAGAGCCTGTCGGCGTAGATACAATCAAACCATCTGCACGATAGATATCGGCTAATTCTCCATTTATAGTAACCCTTACCGTGACAAGGCGGCTCAGGCCCCGCTTGCTCACCACAACGTCATTAAGAGCATAACAAGGCTTCAGATTCTCTTTCTGACACAGCCTCACCGTCTCCCGCAGCATAATCCTGTCTTCCAGGGTATAGCAGTCTGTCATAGCCTTATCTAATGCTTTTTCCAGATTTTGCTGCTCCACTTCCGTGAGAAACCCGACTGTACCCAGATTGATTCCGAGAATCGGGAGGCTTCGGTGCACCAGATCAATCGCTGCCTGGATCATCGTTCCGTCTCCCCCCAGCACCAGGGCACACTGCACATCCCGTGGAATTTCATCCACCCTCGTGAAATGTCTGACTCCCGCCTGCTCCGCACACTGGTTATCCAGAATATGGCAGATACCACCCCTGCCCTCTATGTATTTGGCAATCTGCTGCGCCTTAGTGTAATTTTCATCCTTATCGCGATTTGTAATGACACAAAATTTATTCATCCTTCCCCTCTTTTCTCCATCGACTCCAAAAGGCTGTCCCCCACGGATCATGCCGGCACAGGTGTATCACTCTGCATCTTTCGGTTGAAATGACTGCCGTGCCACCTCTACTGTGCGTCGTATCCTCTCCACATGTTCCGATGTCTCAGCCTCGTCAGCACAAGCATTCTCATTCATGAGATAAAGCAAATATTCAATATTCCCCTCTGGTCCCCGGATCGGCGAAAAATCCAGTTCCAAAATCCGAAACCCCTCCGAAGCAGCAAATTCTATGATCTGTTCGATCACTTCCTCGTGCACTTTAAAATCCCGTACTACACCCTTTTTTCCGACCTTTTCACGGCCCGCTTCAAACTGCGGCTTGATCAGGCAGACGCCACGGGCTCCCGGCGCCAACAGCTCTTTCACCGGCCCCAGCACCTTTTTCAAAGAGATAAAGGCTACATCCACGGAAAAAAAGTCGATTTCATCCATGATATCTTCTTTCACCACATAGCGTATATTTGTCTTTTCCATTGAAATGACTCTCTCATCCTGCCGCAGCTTCCACGCAAGCTGATTCGTTCCCACATCAATCGCGTAGACCTTCTGTGCCCCGTTCTGCAGCATGCAGTCTGTAAAGCCACCAGTAGATGAGCCTACATCCATGCAGATCTTCCCCTCGAGAGGAATCTCCCAGAGTGCAACGGCCTTTTCCAGCTTGTAACCGCCACGGCTCACATAACGCATCGACTCACCCTTCACTTCAATGGAAACATCCGGCGCAAAGGAGCTTCCAGCCTTATCCTCCCGCTGGCCCTTCACAAATACATTGCCAGCCATAATAATCGCCTTTGCCTTCTCTCTTGACTGCGCCAGCCCCCTCTGCACCAGCAGCACATCCAGCCTCTCCTTCAAGGCGTCCGCCTCCCTTCCGTCTTACTGTCCTAACCATACGAGTATCTGTCTGTAAATACTCTCGCTGTCCAGACCATACTTTTCCTTTAACTCCTGCACGGAACCATGTTCAATAAAACAATCCGGCAATGCGGCTCTGTGGACTGACAAACCGCTTCCCTCATACCAGGCGCAGACTCCTTCTCCAAACCCGCCGGATGTCACGCCTTCCTCCAGCGTGACCACGAGCCGGTGTCCGTGTGTCAGCTCCTGCAGAAGCTCTTCGTCCAACGGTTTGACAAAACGCATATTTACGACGGAAACCTTTTTCCCCTCTGCCTTCAGACGCTCCCTGATCTCCATCGCTGTCTCAACCATACTGCCAACTGCCAAAAGGGCGATCTCCTCCCCGTGGCAGATCCATTCCGCCCGCCCATACTCGACAGGCTGCTTATACCGCTCCAGGCCTTCCCATGCCGTTCCGCGTGGATAGCGGATCGCCACCGGCCCTTCACACTGAATGGCAAATTCCAACATCTGCTCCAGTTCCCAGCCGTTTTTCGGCGCCATTACGGTAATACGCGGCATACTGCGCAGAAAAGCGATATCAAAGATGCCCTGATGTGTCTCTCCATCACTGCCCACAAGTCCTGCTCTATCTATAGCAAATACCACCGGCAGGTTGCCGATACAGACGTCATGCAGGATTTGGTCATAGCTTCTCTGTAAAAACGTAGAATACAGTGCCACAACAGGGCGCATACCGCCGGCAGCCATGCCGGCTGCAAATGTGACGGCATGCTCCTCGGCAATCCCCACATCAAAAAAACGTTGAGGCAGATCCTGTGCCATAGCACTAAGCCCCGTCCCCTCCGGCATCGCCGCCGTGATCGCCGTAATCCTCTCGTCCTGCATGCTCAGCTGTAACAGCTTGTCACGAAAGATCTCTGTATATGTCCGGCTGTCACCGCGTTTCTTTCTGTCTTCCCCATCCTTAATATTAAAGGGAGATACCCCATGGAACCGGGCAGGATTCTTTTCTGCCGGCCGATATCCCTTTCCCTTTTTGGTACAGACGTGGACAATGACGGCCTCCTTCATTTGTGCCGCGCTCCGAAAAGCTGTCAACATCTGTGAAATATCGTGTCCGTCGATCGGGCCTATATATGTCAGACCCATATCCTCAAAAAGCATGCCTGGAATGAAGATGCGCTTCACCAGATCCTTGACATCACGGATACGTGTCGTCAACTTCTTTCCCAGCCACGGCATCCTGGCCAGCACATTTTCCACATCTTCCTTTAATCCTGTATAATTGCCGCTCGTACGGATCTTACCAAGATAGCTCGACATTCCTCCCACATTTTTGGAAATAGACATCTGATTATCGTTAATTACGATTATTAAATTTGATTTCATTTGAGCCGCATTATTCAGCGCCTCGTATGCCATTCCGCCGGAAAGCGCGCCATCACCCAGCACAGCAAAGATCTTATGCTCCTCTCCCAAAAGATCCCTCGCCTTCGCCAATCCGAGCGCTGCACTGATGGAAGTTGAACTGTGCCCCGTGTCAAAGCAGTCACAGTCACTCTCCGCTCTCTTTGGAAATCCGCTCATGCCTCCAAACTGACGCAGGTGTTCAAAGCCCTCCTGACGCCCCGTCAGCAGCTTATGTGTATAGGACTGGTGCCCCACATCCCACACAATCCGGTCATGAGGGAGATCGCAGCACAGATGGATTGCCATCGTCAGCTCCACGACCCCCAGATTCGAAGCGAGATGCCCTCCCGTCCGGCTAATCCTCTGCACCAGGAACTGACGTATCTCTTTTGCCAGCAACTTCCATTGAGATGGTTCCAGATTCTTAATGTCATTCGGTTGTTTTATCTGTTCCAGTAATTCTCCCACGTGTATTCCTCCATAAATTATGCTTCTGATCTATTTCTTTCCGGATACTGATATTCAGATCTGTCAGTTCGTCCGGTATATCAGCTTTTCTACAAGGGTCGTAAGGAATTCGTTTTCCCGATCTCCCTGATGTAACAGCGCAATCGCGCGATGGGAATATTCCTCCACCGCATGGCGTGATGCCTCCATTCCCTTTAGCGCAACATATGTTGTCTTATCATTTTTCTCGTCGCTGTGTACCGGCTTTCCAAGCTCATCTGATGTACTGGTACAGTCCAGAATATCATCCTGGATCTGAAACGCCATTCCCACAGCCTCACCTACCTGTTCCATTCGGGCAACATCCTCCTCTGATGCTCCCGCCAGTGTTGCGCCAACCATCAAGGAAGCCTCCAGCAAAGCTCCCGTCTTGAGACGATAAATAAACAGAAGCTCCTCCTCTGTCAGCTTCTGTCCTGTGCGCTCCACATCTACCACCTGGCCTCCAACCATGCCATAAATGCCAGCCTTTTTCACAAGGATCTGAAATGCTTTCGTCACCTGCAGGAGGGTATCTGCCTCCGCAAAGGCCGATGCAGCTGTCTCGTAGGCATAGTTTAGCAGAGCATCGCCCGCAAGAATCCCCATATCCTCTCCATATACTACATGTGTAGTCTTCCTGCCGCGCCGATAACCATCATTATCCATCGCCGGCAAATCATCGTGAACAAGCGAATATGTATGAATCATCTCCATTGCCGCCATAAACGGCGCAAGGATCTCCCGGCGAGTCCCTCCAAAGAGCGCAAAAGCCTCCTGCATCATCATTGGGCGCAGACGCTTTCCTCCGGCCATCAGGCTGTACTCCATCGCTTCAAAAATTGTTTTTTGCAGCTCCGGCTTCTGTGGAAGATACGTTTTCAGCAGCTCCTCGATCTGCTTCTGCCGCTGCTCTAATTCTTCCTTAAATATCATACCCATACCCCGCCTTTCTCCTTCTTGAATGCTCTTCTCAAAATTGAGAAAGCACTATTAAATCTCCACACCTTTTAAGATTCCTCTAAATCCTCCAGTACAATCAGCTTTTTCTCCACCCGGTCGATCGAATCGCCGCATTTCTTAATCAGTTTCATTCCATCCTCGTAATATTTAAAAGATTCTTCCAGCGTCAATTGTCCTGTTTCCAGCTGCTTGATGATTTCATCCAGCTGCTCAAAAGATTCCTCCAATGATAACTTCTTTGGCATTATACTCTCCATTCTTTGATTTCTATGATCCGGGCCGATGCGGAACCATCCGAAAATGTCAACGTCAACGTCTGACCATCCCGCAGCTGCCTGACAGAATCTATGTGATGCCCCTCCTCGTCTGCCGTGTAGGCATAACCGCCCTGTAGTTTATTTAACGGGGAAAGTCCATTCAACTTCTGAATATAGATTTCTCTCTGATGCTTTGCTGCGAGGAGACGGCCCTCTGCCAGCCTTTGCAGCTTGTCCTGCCTGTCTGCCAGACTAAGTCTCTTCTGACGCAGGATATCCTGCGGACTGGAATGCTGCAGCATCATAAGGTATCTCTGTAAATTGATCTTACAAAGCCGAAGTTTATTCTCCAGCTGACGATTTAATTCCCATTTTGCCTCTCTCAACCCAATCTCAATCTCTCTCCACACAGAGACGGCCAGCTCTGCCGCTGCCGATGGCGTCGGTGCACGCAGGTCTGCCACAAGATCCGATATGGTCGTGTCTGTCTCATGACCCACCGCAGAGATCACCGGCTTGCTGCAGGCCGCAATCGCTCTGGCAAGCGTCTCCTCATTAAAGGCCCACAGATCTTCGATGGATCCTCCACCACGCCCTATAATTATGGTATCTACATCTGTCTCCTGAAAATATTTCAACCCCTGTATAATTGTCTGTGCGGCGCCCTCGCCCTGCACCTTGGCCGGATAGAGATAAATCTGCACATACGGATTTCGCCTGGCGGCTACATTACATATATCCTGTATCACAGCACCCGTACGCGCTGTCACCACACCGATCTTTGACGCATAACGCGGTATTTTCTTTTTTTTCTCTTCATCAAAAAGCCCCTCCGCATAGAGGCGCTTTTTGAGTTTTTCATATTCCTCGTACAATCTGCCCACGCCATCCCGCATAATATTTTGGGCATAAAGCTGATACTTCCCGTCCCTCTCATATACACTGATACTTCCCTGCACGATGACACTTTGTCCCTCCTCCATACGAAAAGCAAGTCCCTTCGTACGCTGGGAGGCAAACATTACACAGGACAGCGCAGAGGCATGATCCTTCAGTGTAAAATAAATATGACCTGAGGAGTGGTATTTGCAATTTGATACCTCTCCCTTCACAAACACACGGTTCAATGCGTAGTCCCTGACAAAGAGTCTCTTGATATATCCATTGATCTGGGACACCGTAACTGCTGACTCCATCTATTCTCCATTCTCCTCCGGATGCTCCCTTGCCACAGACGCCAATACGCCATTAATAAATGCGGCAGATTTGGCAGTCCCATACGATTTCGACAACTCCACAGCTTCATTAATCGCCACACCGTTCGGGATCGTGTCGTCAAAGATAATCTCATATGCCGCCAGACGCAGAATCGTCACATCTGCCTTGGCCATACGCATAAGAGACCACCCATTCGACTTGGCCTCAATGACCTGGTCGATTTCTTCCATATGCTCTGTCACCGCATAGAATTTATTTTTCAGTTCTTC
>CAYYGS010000012.1:18128-20167 GCA_964471335.1 uncultured Jutongia sp. | reverse complement strand
CAGAATAGTTCAACGGACGGACAATTCGTTTATTATCATCCAAAAAAGGAATAAAACACTGATGTTGCTTTTTTGGATATACAAAGTTTATCGAAAGAAGAGGGAGTGAAGTGATGCAGGAAAAATATATATTTTCCATAGGAGAGCAGGAAGAGGGAACGCGTCTGGACCAGTTTCTTGCGGCGAAACTTCCCGATCATTCCCGCTCTTTTTTACAAAAAAAGATCAAAGAGGGAGCAGTGACGGTCAATCAAAAAAAAGAGAAATCAAATTATAAGTTAACTCTCAAAGATGAAGTCACGGTAGATATTGAACCACCGGCACAGTTGGAGGTCCTGCCGGAAAATATCCCCTTAGATATTCTCTATGAGGATGAAGATCTCATCGTCATAAATAAACCAAAGGAAATGGTGGTACATCCTGCACCAGGCCATTATACCGGTACAGTCGTCAATGCATTATTGTATCATTGTAAGGATTCGTTGTCAGGGATCAACGGTGTCATGCGCCCCGGTATCGTCCACCGCATTGATCAAAATACGACCGGCGCAATTGTTATATGTAAAAATGATTATTCTCATCAGTTTATTGCTGCGCAGTTACAGGAGCATTCAATCACAAGGACATATCATGCCATTGTTCTTCATGGCATCAAGGAAGAACAGGGGACTATTGAATCGACGATCGGCAGACATCCTACAGACCGAAAGAAAATGGCGATGAATGTCAAAAACGGAAAAAATGCGGTCACGCATTACCAGGTGTTGTCTTCACTAAACCGAAAATATACCTATGTAGCATGCCGCTTAGAAACAGGAAGAACACATCAGATTCGTGTCCATATGGCGGGAATTGGCCATCCCGTACTGGGAGATACCGTTTATGGGCCGAAGAATTGTCCCTTTCATCTGACAGGACAGACACTTCATGCAAAAAAATTAGGATTTATCCATCCACGGACAAAACAATATATGGAATTTGATGCACCGTTGCCGGAATATTTCCTTCATCTCTTAGAGATACTGGAAACATGAGAATATATAAGAAATGCTCTTTTTGACGACAATAGTAGAATATACAAAAAATGGGGATTTATAAATTGTTTGATAGACGCCGCTTTGTTAATGAATCAAAAACGATTCGATTTGTTTTGTGCAATTTGAATTAAAAAACAAAAAAAGTTTTGATAATTTGTCTATTGACTGAGATTTTCTAGCGTAGTAGTATTAATGTTATACAATAAGCAAAAACGGGTGACATATGTAGAAAGACATGTGTTATAGCATAATTGATAATGATTTGCGTTTGATATCTATAGTCTGTGGAGGTTTACATGAAAGAGATACGTTTACACGAGGGAGAATTAAATGTAATGGAGCTCTTATGGTCAAATAAGGCTCTGGCCGCGAAAGATATTTCGAAAATTATTAAGGAATATGTCGGCTGGGAAAAAAATACTACCTATACGGTAATCAAGCGTTTAATTGATAAAGGCGCGATCACCCGCGAGGAACCGGGATTTATCTGTAAAGCAAATATCACAAAACGTAAGGTACAGGAAACCGAAACAAAGGCATTATTAAACCAAATGTTCAACGGTTCCCTGGAGAATTTTATCCAGACATATCTTGCCAATCAAAAGTTGACAGGTACGGAACTTTCCGAATTGCAACGCATCGTTTCGGCAAATGGCAGATAGAGCAGTTGTTTGTCGTTACCGGGAACTCTCTTGGATAAACTCCAGTTTTTCAAAAAGAGATACACCAAACAGCATACTATTGATTTGGCCATAAAGCCAAATACCCTGTATCAAGTGCTTATTGGGCATGGCTTAGAAAGGACGATACCCTATGGGAAACACAAAAAGAATAACATATCATCAAGAACGAACCAACAATGATATCCGGAAACTTCGTGAGCTTTTAAAGACGATGCCGGGTTTTTGCGGCGATTTTTTCCGTGGAATCGAACCGACGACTACAGCAAGAACCAGAATCGGTTACGGATATGATATCTGTACGTTTTTTCATTTCCTTTTA
>CAYYGS010000012.1:0-18118 GCA_964471335.1 uncultured Jutongia sp. | reverse complement strand
GCAGAATCCCTGTTTGCAGGATCACTCCATGAAGGATATTACATTGCAGCACCTGAATCAGCTGGAACCTGTGGATATTGAAGAATATTTGGAATATTTAAAGTATTATACCTATGATGGACAGACATATACGAATGACGAACGTGGAATTCATCGCAAGTTTTCTTCTCTACGCAAGTTTTATATGTATTATCAAAAAAGAGATTTATTGCAGAAAAATCCAACGGTTGTTGTTGATATGCCAAAGCTTCACAGCAGGGAAATTGTACGTTTGGATGAGGATGAGGTCAATGAGCTTTTAGAATTGGTGGAAAATGGCGGAGAGAACCTGACAGGAATGAAGAAGATCTATTATGAAAAAAATAAATTGCGTAATATTGCTATTTTCACCTTATTTCTGGGCACAGGCATTCGTGTATCCGAATGTGTCGGCCTTGATGTAGAGGATGTAGATTTTAAAAATAACCGCATCCGTATTATACGAAAAGGCGGTAAGGAAGAATATATTTACTTTGGCGATGAGGTGCGGGATTCTCTCGATAAGTATATCGAGGATGCCCGCAGTCAGATTAAACCAATCCCGGGTCATGAGCATGCACTCTTCTACTCGATCCAAAAAAGGAGAATCAGTGTGCAGGCGATTGAAAATCTGGTGAAAGACTTTACCTCTCAGGTCACAACCTTTAAACATATTACGCCGCACAAGCTTCGTAGTACGTATGGAACCTCGTTATATAAAGCTACCGGGGATATCTATCTGGTAGCCGAGGTATTGGGACATAATGATGTCAATACGACCCGAAAGCATTATGCTGCTATGGACGATGATAAGAAGCGAAGTGCCGCCCATGCCATTACACTGCGTAAGGATTCGAACCGATCATGAGGTTGATTAATGGTCCGTCATATACTTTTCAAATACAGATTCCACACAATGATAAATAGAAGCTGCCGCCTTCTTTTGATAAGAATTTGAGGTTAATTTCGCATAATCCTGATTACCAGACAAGAATCCGAGTTCAATCAGAATCGCCGGTACAGAATTGTGTCTGATTACATAAAATCTGGCATGTTTCACACCGCGGCTGGAGGCATTCAGATCCTCCTCCAACTGGTCATGCATTCTTCTTGCCAAAATCTGGCTTGACAGGCCGTTGTAGATCGTATTGTTATTTTCCCTGGCATAATAGACCTCTAAGCCGTTTGCATGGGAATTATAACTGCTGTTCATATGAAGGCTGACAAACAGATCAGCACCCACCTTAGAGGCAAATTTTGCGCGTTCAGACAATGAAATATAGGTATCGTCTGTTCTGGTCCAATACGCCTTGATATTAGACGCATCATCATTAAAGTACTCCTTTGCCAGAGAATAAATGATCTTATAGTTCAAATTCTTTTCCCTGATGCCGTTACGTTTGGCTCCGAAGTCTTTGCCGCCATGTCCTGCATCCAGAACAACAATGTTGGAATAAATCTTTCTGGGATAATTAATATCTACTAGAATATAGCCATCCTTTTTCTTTAGGCGATATCCCTGAAGCTGTTTTGTTTTGACAATGATCTCCGTTTCTTCTGAGCCGTCAGAATCGATCTCAACAGAACGAATCATATTATTGTTGGCCAGGACCGGATGGCTCTCATAAAATTCTTCATAATCACCGGGTATATAGATCGAAAACTGTTTATCATAATATTCATCCTCATGCTGAACCTGAGAAAATTTCACATCTTCCGGGAGTTTTATCTTCAGGGAATAGGAAGCGGACGAAAAGGAGGCGAGAATACTGTCTTCATCTATCAAAGAGGTACTTCCATACTTTTTCTGATAGGAAACTTGTACGACTGTATTGGTTCCGGAGGAGCTGATCACCAAACTTTTAACAAAAGAGCTGGCATAAGTGATTTGAAACTCTCCGATCGCATTAAAGGTATTTCGAAAGGTATACGTCAGAGTCCCGCTTTCTTCCTGTTCGTCTATTTGAACATCCTCTGCATTGATAGGATATAATGTAAACAAGGATAATTGCTGTCTTGATTTTGAAACATTTTGCTCTAAAATAACGGTAGAAAGCATATTGCTGTAAAGATCGGTGTCATATGTTGCCATATCCCGATCAATATCAAGAACTGTTAAGGTGTAAAGATGGAGTATCTTTTCAGCAGAAGAATATTGGAAGGTAAATCCAAGCAATTCCAAAATAGAATCTGCCGGAAGCATTACACCACCCTCTCCTGTATTCTGATTGACAGCCCAGACTGGCGCTGTAGTCAATTCCATCTCCCGATCCCCTTCCGAATCGGAAATATGTATCTTGTTGATATTTAATGTCATCGTAATGCCGACACCAGTATAAGGATTGCTGAGCCAGATCGACTGTTGATTTTCCTGATAGCTAAACTGGCAGCCGAGTCCCTGTTCATATACCTCTGTAGCTGACAACATCCAGGTATTGTTTATTTTTACGGGAGGCAGCATATCCGTTGCGATATTTTGGCCGTCTATCATAATTTTCTGGCTCTGATTGGCAACGACCTGATTGGAACCCTCCACGGAAACCTTTAATTTTATTGTCTGTGCCCGAACGAACGGTGCTGGCATACCGATACACAGTATTGCCGCCGCAATCAGAAAGAACCATCGTCCGGTCACAGACGGATTGGGGGATTGTTGTTTATTTTGTCGTGTTGTAAAAAATGTCATTATCTTTTGCCTCTCTTTACTGGAACTTTTCGCATTTATCAACGCAGGTATTAAAATCTTTTTCCAAATGATTCAACAAAAATACTACACGATAAATGTTACAAAATCAAGGCAAAATGTAAAAACACAAACAAATTTATACTATTCACGGAAGGCGGCTTCCTGATCTGAATACCATACCGGGATCACCAAAGAATATCCAGCATATATTGTATCACTATCCAGAGCGTTGCACTGCTTGATTTCTGCAACATACTCCTTCATAGAACCACATTCTTCTGTGTGATACTGTTTTGCAAGATCCCATAAGGTGTCCTCACGTTCCACAGGGACAGAGATAATATGCTTTTCACGAATATTGGCCGCTTGTGTCTCTACAGGTGACGGAATCGCCTCCGGACGAATGGCCATTACCAAAATACCAAAAAGAAAAATCCCAAGTACACTTTTTAAAATAAATGAACTCTTCTTCATAATCATCCCTCCTAAACAAAACAAACATCTGTTCTGTATATTAAGATAACACACGAACAGATGTTTGTCAATAGAAAATCGAACAAAAGTTCACTTTTTTGATTTTTCTTTTTTATATATCATTTGTAATTGCCCCGGAGGCAACATTCGGTTCTATGAAGTGATTGCGGGAATAATCCCAAAGCGTATGAGAACCCTCACCAGTGCGTTGATTTCGTTCCAGGATCTGAGACAATCGAACATGATGTTCCTCCCACGATTTTGCACCAGATGCGTCATTTAACATAGTCGGTTGAACCTTATCCAGAGTATTTGCAAAACACGCTTCGGGTGTCTCCTGTGCCTCGAATTCATTCCACAGTTCAAGAAAATATGCGGCCTGATCCTCCGGCAGTAAATGAAAGATCCGATCGGCAGCGGCTTCCTCCCTCTCCTTCTTCGTTTCGTTGCCAGCCGTATCATAGGCATAAGTATCTCCGGCATCAAGTTCTACAATATCGTGAATCAATACCATTGATACAACACGAAGCACATCCAATGTCTCATTGGCATGCTCCTGCAGAATGATTGCCATCAGGGCAAGATGCCAGGAGTGTTCTGCATCATTTTCTTTTCTGCTTGCATCCGACAGGTATGTCTGCCGCCCGATATTTTTGATACCATCGACTTCACGGATAAAATTCATCTGTTGATCTAATCTTGTCAAAACGACCTCCTTGTATCGTGCTATTAATGATATTGGCGGTATAATCCACAAACCGTTCCAAGAATCTCACACTGGTCAACAATGATCGGTTCCATCGTATCATTTTCCGGTTGAAGCCTGATATGATCTTTTTCCTTATAAAATGTCTTGACTGTGGCAGAATCATCGACCAGAGCGACAACCAGATCACCGTTATTTGCTGTATTTTTCTTATGGACAACGATACAGTCTCCGTCATATATGCCTACATTGATCATGCTCTCTCCCCGTACCTTCAGCATGAAGGCCTCGCCGGATGGCATATCATCTGCTAGCAGCGGGAAATAGCTTTCGATATTTTGTTCTGCAAAAATCGGTTCTCCTGCTGCTACCCTTCCCAGCATAGGAATATTGACGATCTCCCGCCGAACCAGATTGAAATCGTCATCTACAATCTCGATTGCTCTGGGTTTTGTGGGATCACGGCGAATATATCCATTTCTTTCCAGCGTCTCCAGATGGGAATGAACGGATGAGGTGGATTTTAAATGAACCGCCTCGCAAATCTCGCGTACGGCGGGTGGATATCCTCGGTTAATAATCTGTGACTTGATATATTCTAAAATTTCTGTCTGTTTTGGTGAAATTTTTCCTTTTGACATAGGAATCCTCCATTCTTGAAATAACTGCATATCATTATGCTGTATAATCGACAAACTTGTGTTCTGTTTTAAGATAACATAAATATACTGTTTTGTCAAACAAATGTTCCTGATTAATAAATATTTTTCAAACATTTGATTTCGTTACGAGTAATATCCTATTAGATAAAAAGCCAAATAGTATGCTCCTGGCATTACTATTTGGCTCAATATATCTATTCTCCTCTTAATTCTTCAATATTCATCGTCTGCCCGTCTGACCAGATACGCTCCAGATCATAGAAAAGACGGTCTTCCTGGTCAAAAATATGAATGACCAGATCTCCATAATCCATCAGCACCCAGCTGCTGGATTTATTTCCCTCCAGTCTCTTCATATGATGTCCCGCCTGTGCAAGCTTCTCCTCTACATTATCAATCAGAGCCTGCATCTGGGACGAATTGCTTGCGCTGGCAATAATAAAATAATCTGCCAGAACGGATATTTTACTGATATCTAACACTTTGATATCCTGCCCCTTCTTTTCCTCCAGGGCATCATAGCTGATAACTGCCATTTCTTTTGAATTACTCATATTTAACCTCTCATTTCTGTCAGCCCTATCTATGAGGGCTTATGTTGCCTCTCCTGCGAGTTTAGCTATACTTTCGTATATGGAGCGCCTGATAATACTGATAAGCCTCCAGTGTATGCGGTTCAATCTCCTTTTTCTTCTTTTTTTCGGCATTCGGATCGTCCAGATAAGAAATTGTGGAATCGAGGATCTTGTAAACCGCTTCATCGAGATCCTGAAATGCTGTCTGCCGGATCGCCGGAAGTACGGAGAGCATCTTTCGGTGCGGCTCGATAAAATCTGCTACAAAGATGATCTTTTCTAATTGGCTCATCCCCGCCCTGCCTGTCGTATGGTAACGGATCGCAGACAGGATCTCCGGATCATCCACATGATATTTTTTCTCCGCATAGCAGGCGCCCAGTTTGGCATGGAGAAGATAGGGCTGTGCCCGTTCTACGTCATTACATTTGATCTCATGTCGTGTACATTCCTTTAACATTTCATCATCGTCCAGACTTTTAGCACAATCATGTAAAAGTCCTGCTAATGCTGCTCTCTGCAGATCCTCTCCGTAACGCATAGCCAACATAACAGCCGTGTACTGTACACCGATGGAATGGCGGTAACGTCTGGAAGATACATGTTTTTTTAATTTTTTCTTCAGCTTTTCTAATCTGTCATTATCTAACATGGCTGCTCTCCTGCTCCTTTGTGTTCTGTATCGAAGTCAAATACCCCGCGGGCGTATTCCATTTGCGCAATCTTGTGCAGATCTCACGTCACCTCTTCGTGCGAATAAAGCTGGTGCTGCAAAATATATTGCCTGACCTGTCCGGGAAGCATTCTGCCTGCCTCTTCTGCCAATCCCTGTCCAAACAGGGTACGAATCCTGCTGGAGCTGATTTCCATTTTTTCCATCTGAAGCAATCTGATCCGTGCTTGATATGTTTTCTCCAAATAATGTGCATGCTCCCTCATAGCCTCCTGGGAAAGGTCATCCCTGGGAAATGCTAAGATCTCACAGGCAGCCATGATCCTGTCCGGTTCATGCCACTGTTGGAGATAATAGAAGGAATCACCGCCCATAATAAAGAAGAAGATATGTTCCGGATAATCCTGCTTCAAATAGTGCAGCGTGTCTGCAGTATATGTCGTTCCGCGGCGCATCAATTCATAATCGGAAAAAACAAACGCATCGTGGTCCCTGATGGCACGCTGAATCATCATACTCCGATGTTCCTCACTGAGAATATCGGAATGCGTCTTATGCGGTGGATTTTTGGAAGGCATAAACCAGATTTCATCTAACTCCGCCTGCTGCAATGCGGCGTCCGCCATCGCAAGATGCGCCAAATGGATCGGATTAAAGGTTCCCCCCATAATGCCGATTCTACTCAACCTCTTTTTCCTCCTACTGCTCTATTACTACTGGTTTTTGATGTCTTTTGCTGCCTTTTCTTCTCTTTTTCCGGGTTCTGCTTGTACAATATGATCTTCTTTCCGATCACCTGTACTACCTGTGCCCCCGTCCGTCCGGCAATCGTCTCTGCCAGTTCCCGCGGATCATCGCCGCAATTTTTCAACACAGATATCTTAATCAGCTCCCTTGCGGTCAGGGCATCCTTGATGGCCTCTGTTAATTCCGGCGTCAGACTTGCCTTTCCGATTTGAAAAATGCTGTCCAGCATCATCGCTTTTGATCTCAGTTCTGCACGCTCTTTACTCGTCATAATTCCTGTCCTTTTCTTCATTACATGATAAATCAAAAAAATTTGCCAGGGCAAAACGCTGGTTTTACCTTTTCCCATATTATAACAAAATGTCTCGGAAAACAAGCTTTTTGAAATATATTTCATCTTCTGGAGTCATATTTCGGTGAAAAATGGGGTATATATTATTATTAAAAATGCGCATAGCCATAAGCAACAGGACGGCCTATCGAGTATGCGCAGAAATGAGGTTATTATGAATTATAGAAATATTCTGCGTAGATGTCTGTCTTTCTTTTGCTGTATTACTCTTTGCATAACGTCTCCGGCTGCTCTTCCAACAGTGCAAACAGTAATGGCGGAGGAGGCTAAGAGTGATCAGGAAACGACAGAGAGTGCTCTGGATATTACGGCAAAGGCCGCTGTGCTTATTGAAAACAGTAGTGGACGTATCCTGTATCAAAAGGAAAAGGACAAAGAATTGATTCCGGCCAGTATTACGAAAATCATGACACTTCTTCTAATCTTCGATGCACTGGATTCTGGCAAGATTGCTATGGAAGATTCGGTTTCTGTCAGTGAATATGCAGCGTCTATGGGTGGCTCGCAGGTGTTTTTGGAACCGGGAGAGACACAGACTGTCGATACCATGATAAAATGTATCAGCGTGGCGAGTGCAAATGATGCGGCCGTAGCAATGGCGGAATATATTGCCGGTTCAGAAAATGCCTTTGTAGATGAGATGAATCAGCGGGCAGAAAAGCTTGGTATGAAGCATACCCATTTTAAAAATTGCAACGGTCTGGACGACAGCATAGAAAGTGGTCATTACAGCAGTGCTTATGACGTAGCGCTCATGTCAAAGGAGCTCGTGACAAAGTATCCTCAAATTAAAAAGTATTCCACAATCTGGATGGACGAAATCACGCATGTCACCAAAAAGGGAGAATCGCAGTTCGGCTTGACAAATACCAACAAGCTGATCCGCATTTATGATGGAATCACCGGGCTGAAAACAGGATCGACCTCCAAGGCAAAATATTGCCTCTCTGCTACGGCAAAACGAAATGGTGTCAGCCTGACTGCTGTAATCATGGCAGCTCCGGATCACAAGATCCGTTTTACACAGGCCGCCGCCCTGTTAGACTATGGATTTGCAAACTGTACCGGATACGAAGATAAAACCTCTGAATTAAAGCTGAAAAAGGGTTCCGTACAGGGGGGCGTAAAGGATAAGATCACCCCAGCCGTGAAACAGGATTTTCAATTCACTCTCTGTAAGGGAGAATCGGCAGAACAGATTAAGCGCACTGTAGAATACAAGAAGAATTTGACGGCTCCGGTCAAAAAAGGAGACCGGATCGGACGAATCACCTATAGCCTGCAGGGGCAGAAGCTGTCGGAAATTCCCATCTATGCGGCAGAGGATATGCGGAAGGCTTATCTTTTAGATTATGTGAAAAAATTTTTAAAATCATGGATGCTGGTACCCAAGCACAACGAAAAATAGTGGCAGACAATTTTTGATTACCTGAAAATCGGCTCTACAGATCCTGTCCGGATCTTGCAGAGCCGATAAATATATAATTATTCCGAGTCATCATCCATCGGTGATGCCGTCGGAGATTTGACAGGCTGCTCTGAGGCTGCAGACTGAGATTTGGGAGGCCTTTTAGACGGTGATGCAGATTGGGATTTCAAAGGCTGATCTGTCTGTAATGTGGATTGAGACTGTACAGGCTGTTGTGAAGGTGGTTCTGTTATCTCAATCTCCTCTGCATAAGGATCATATTGAAACTCTCCTTTTTTTCCATCATACTGAAAAATAAATTGTTTCATCGCAGCGGCCTGATGCTCTCTCTGTATGGAAAGACAAGAACCAACACCATCTACAAGACCGCTTGTAAAATAAGGATTGATTGGGATCTGAAGCTGATAGATCTCCGTCGTTCCCATCATAACAACATCCTTAATATAATTAAATATCTGCTTGTTTCGCAGATCCGTTGTCACGTCGCTTCCCAAAACATCCTTCGCAATATCCATCCACTTTGATTTTGGAAGCTTCTTTACATTGTCAAATATTTTAGAAATCGTATTACGCTGCCGCCATGTCCTTCCATAGTCATCTGTCAGTCCGTTTGGAGTATAGACTGTCTTTCGGATTCGGCAGTAGCCAAGCGCCTGTGCGCCGTTTAATTTATTTTTCCCTGCTTTTACGGTACGATATTTTTTTGGCTTAATATAATTAGTTCGATTGAGGTAGCTGGCCTCTGATTCTGTCAACTCCACCTCAACGCCTCCTACATCGTCCACAACTCTGCGGAATGCATCGAAACTCACTGCTACATAACCATCCAGACGGATATTAAAATTCTGTGCCAGCGTTTGATACAGAAGCTCAATACCGCCGCGGGAGAATGCAGAATTCAGCTTATTATTCCCATACCCCGGAATCTCCACCAGCATATCACGCATCAGTGTCGTAAGCTTCAGATTCTTATGCCGCATATCCAGCGTGGCAATCATCATGGTATCTGTCAGCCCGCCGACGCTGTAGCCTGGAGCCTCCTCACGAAAATCATTCCCCACAAGCAGGATATTTACAATATCTGTATCGGAATGTACCTTGATTCCATGTAAATCTACAGAAGATAATGCGGTATCATAATCTCTCTGAACCGAATCCACTACATCGAGTGCCGCTATCTGCGTCCTTGCAGTCATCACCCCAAGAAAACCACTGACAAGTAATGCAAATATAAATACAACTTTTTTCCACCACATAAAAACCCCTCTCATCCATAAAGTATCTTATTGCTTTGTCATAAGGTATACAAATTTCATGATCCATCATATTAGATTCTACATGAAAATATTTTTTTCTGCAACATTTATTTTGTTTCCAGTATTCCCATATATTTCATAGACAAAAAGCTTTACTACTGCTAGTTGTATGAACTGCCGGATGGTGCATACACAAACTCCTGCCCCTGTGTACCCTTAAAATCAAAGATAAACTGGTCTAATGCCTCTGCATTTGCTTCTTTATTGATCAGGAGCACAGAACCCAGGTTACGTCCCTGTGCGGAAATGTAATCATCCTCCGGAGCATCAAAATAACCCTGTACCGGAATCTGCAGCTGGTAAATATCTGTTGTCCCCATCATAATTACATCCTTCGCATAGCTTAAGATATCAGAGGATTTTAAATCCGTTTTTACGTATTTCTGGAAGATCTTCTGAGCCAAATCCATCAGCTGTGAGGGTGACATCTTCTTCACCTTTGTAAAAACGCCGTTGACTACATTTCTCTGACGCCATGTCCGTCCATAATCATCGATCAGACCGTTTGGTGTGACGACGGTCTTACGAATACGGCTATAGCCAAGTGCCTGTGAACCATTGAGTTTGTTCATACCCGTCTTAACATTACGGTATTTTTTCTTGCGAATATAATTCGTAGTATTCAGATAATTGGATTCTGATTCGGTCAGTTCTATCTCAATGCCGCCAACAGAATTAACGACCTCTTCTACGGCCTCAAAGCTTAATTCTGCATAACCATCCAGGCGGATATTAAAATTTTGTGCCAATGTCTTATAAAGTACTGTAATGCCGTCAGAGCCATAGGTGGGATTATAGCATGCATTGAGCTTGTCCTCTGAGCCGGAGCCGGCGATTTCTACAACCTGATCCCGCATCAGGGAGGTCAGTTTTAAATTTTTATGTTTCATATCAAGAGTGGCAATCATCATAGTATCCGGATAGCCCGGAGACTCAAAACCGTCACTCTCTACGCGGTAATCATTTCCGACGATTAACACATTCACGATCTTTTTATCACTTTTATAGGTCCCATCCGGAAGCTCCACATTCCGCAAGGCATTATCCACCTGACCCGCAGAACTTAAAACGATCTGTGTGCGGGCGATCCAGAATCCCGCAATCACACTTACAATCAGACAAAGCCCCCAAAGGATCTTCGGTATAATAAAGCCTGCACGTAATTTCTTCTTTTTCTTTTCTCGACTCATAATTCTCCCCATTTCTGCACTATTACTATAGCAGTTCAATGTCCATGAATTTTATTCTAAGGATTTTACATTATCACGATAACTGTATGCATCATACAACAAAATCGGTTCGGATACAAGGTTTTGCGCTTAATTTCAGCAATTCTTAAGATACATCGTGCGACATTCTTCGTGAAGTTGATATTAATGATGCCATAATACGGAAGAAACCGCTTGACGAACATATGTACTTTGCATATAATAAGGAGAGTTTCGAGAAAAATACGAAAGAAAGGGAGGTAGAAAATATGGCGCGCGGCGCGGGAAAAAATAATTGGGCTTTGTTCTTACTGGTGCTCGCCGGCATTGTAATCGGAAGCTTTATTGCAGATGCTACCGCAGGGATTTCCTTCCTGTCCTGGTTAAATTACGGGCAGAAATTCGGGTTGACAAATCCCTTTACATTAAATCTGGGAATCATCGTTTTAACTTTTGGTCTTTCCGTCAAGATCACATTGGGAAGCATTCTTGGTATCATCATTGCCGTCATTATTTATCATTTTATATAATGATGTTGGAACCATAAAAGGGCTGGAAATCCAGCCCTTTTATATTCTTAACTTCTTACACTTATACGGGATATGCCTTATTTTCCGTATCTGCTGCCGTTGCATCGACCTTTGTCTGCTGTGCTTCACGGTATTTAAAGAATTCCATTGCTACCTGTGGGAATAACGCATAGGAAAGTACATCCTCATCCTGTTGCTTATACTGTGCCATTTCCTTTTCCAGATCCTCAAGCTGCGGTTTAATTAAATCAGCCGGACGGCAGGTGATTGGCTCCACATCGCCAATACATTTTTTCTGTACTTCCTTGTCAAACGGTTTAACAGTCTGTCCAAATTCTCCGGAAAGGAGCTTTTTGGATTCCTTTGTAACCATCTTATATCTCTCACCGGATACGACATTTAATACAGCCTGTGTACCCACAATCTGAGATGACGGTGTTACGAGAGGCGGCTCGCCGAAGTCCTTACGTACCTTTGGTACCTCCTCCAATACCTGCTCATATTTATCCTCCTGCCCCATTTCCTTTAACTGGGATACCAGGTTACTCAGCATGCCTCCCGGTACCTGATACCGAAGCGTCTGAATATTTACGCCGAGTACCTTTGTATTCATCAGGCCGCTCTGCAGAGCTTCTTCGCGCAAAGGACGGAAGTAATCTGCGATCTCTGCCAGCTTTGTCTGATCAAGCCCTGTATCGTACTCTGTCCCCTTGAAGACTTCTACCATAACCTCTGTCGCAGGCTGGCTTGTTCCCATTGAGAACGGAGACATCGCTGTGTCAATGATATCGCAGCCTGCTTCGGCTGCCTTCATATACGTCATAGCCGCTACACCGGAAGTATAATGTGTATGAAGATCGATCGGGATCTTTACAGACTCTTTCAATGCCTGTACCAGTTCTGTCGCTTTGACCGGAACCAACAGACCGGCCATATCCTTGATACAAAGTGATTTTGCACCCATATCTTCAATCTTCTTGGCCATATCCTTCCAGTAATCAAGAGTATAGGCATCTCCCAGCGTGTAGGACAGTGCGATCTGTGCGTGTCCATTCTCTTTATTCGCTGCTTTCACGGCTGTTTCGAGATTACGGATATCATTCAGACAGTCAAAAATACGAATGATGTCAATTCCATTTGCGATAGACTTCTGTACAAAGTATTCTACAACATCATCTGCATAATGATTGTAGCCCAGAATATTCTGTCCGCGGAACAGCATCTGAAGCTTTGTATTTTTAAATCCGTCTCTCAGCTTGCGCAAACGCTCCCAGGGATCTTCCTTGAGGAAGCGGAGGGAAGCGTCGAATGTCGCGCCGCCCCAGCATTCTACGGAATGATAGCCGACCTGATCCATCTTCTCGACAATAGGAAGCATCTGCTCCGTCGTCATTCTGGTCGCGATCAGGGATTGATGGGCATCACGGAGAATCGTCTCCGTAATTTTCAACGGTTTCTTCTTATTATCTGACATATATTTCTCCATTTCTGCGCTGCTTTACCTCCATTATCACCAATATTATCATGATGTCATTGGCTATGTAATCATGATTTATGTCAGGCAGCGCGAAGACATAAATCTATAGTATGATCATAACGGATTTTCGCAATCCGCTTCACTGCTATATTCCAAAAATTGCCATAAATACGCCGGCCGCGACAGCGGTACCGATAACACCCGCAACATTTGGCCCCATGGCATGCATCAACAGGAAATTTGTCGGATCGGCTTCCGAACCAACCTTCTGGGATACACGGGCCGCCATTGGTACTGCAGATACACCGGCAGAACCGATCAGCGGATTGACCTTTCCGTTTGTCATCTTACACATCAGCTTACCGAACAGTACACCGCTGGCCGTACCAATACCGAAAGCGATAAGACCCAGTGCAACGATCAGCAGGGTGCTGGGACGAAGAAAGGCTTCTGCTGAGGTAGATGCTCCTACCGAAGTTCCCAGTAAAATGACCACAATATACATTAATGCATTCGATGCCGTCTCCATCAGCTGTTTCACAACACCGCTCTCACGGAAAAGATTACCCAGCATCAGCATACCAACGAGAGGCGCTGTCGTAGGAAGCAGCAGACAAACCACAATCGTCACGATAATCGGGAACAGGATCTTCTCCAGCTTTGATACCGGACGAAGCTGTGTCATCTTGATTTTGCGTTCCTTTTCCGTTGTAAAGAGCTTCATGATCGGCGGCTGAATAATCGGAACAAGCGACATATAAGAGTACGCCGCCACGGCGATCGGTCCCATATATTCCGTCTGGTTCAGCTTACCACAGAGGAAGATCGAGGTTGGGCCGTCAGCGCCGCCAATAATAGAGATTGCTGCTGCTGCCTTATCATTAAAGCCGAATAAAATAGCAAAAAGGTACGCGGAGAAGATACCAAACTGCGCTGCGGCTCCCAGCAGAAAACTCATCGGATTGGCAATGAGAGGACCAAAGTCCGTCATCGCGCCTACCCCCAGGAAAATCAGAGAGGGCAGGATACTCCACTCATCCAGAACGTAAAAATAATGTAATAAACCACCTACGCCGTTGGAGGCCTTCTCCGGTTCTATCATGATGTCCGGATAAATATTGACCAAAATCATACCGAAGGCAATCGGTACAAGCAGCAATGGCTCATATTCTTTTTTAATCGCTAAATACAGGAAAACGCACCCTACCATAATCATCAGGTAATTGCCGGGCGACAGATTGAAAAATGCCGTCTGGTGCGCCAGATTTCCAAGCGTTTCTACAATATAATCCAACGTAAGTCCCTCCTAAATTAATTTAAAGTTGCCAGTACTGCTCCGGATTCTACAGAATCTCCGGCAGCTACATCAATGCTTGCAATCGTTCCGTCTGACGGAGCAACCACTTCATTTTCCATCTTCATAGCCTCCAGAATCAGGAGAACGTCTCCTTTCTTTACGTCCTGGCCTACAGATGCCTTTACAGATAAAATCTTGCCCGGCATCGGTGCATTCACCTTAACAGAGCCTGCGCCGGAAGCGGAACCTGCAGAAGCCGCCGGTTTCTTCGGTGCAGCCGCCCTGGATGCCTTTGCTGCCGGAGCAGCTGCGGATGAGCTGCCGTTCTCCTCAACCGTAACATCATAAACAGTTCCATTCACAGTAATCGTATAATTCTTCATAATAATCCTCCATGTTTAATTATAATCTTTTTATTATACCACTTTAGTCCTAACGGCGGATAATCGAACGGATCACAAGCCCGTCTGCACTCTCCGTCCCCTCGGCTGCCGCAATCGCCGCCGTAATCACAGCGACAAGCTCCAAATCGTCTGTCAGATTTCCGGCTGCTGCCGGTGTAACAGGTGCTGCTGCCGTCTTAGGAGCCGGCGCACTCTCCTCTGCTGTTTTGCTCTGCCATTTTCCGATCAGTGAAAAACAGCTGATGATTCCGGCAATAAAAATCAATACAGCAAATACAATCGCCATACTCATTACCGTATTCAGGGCGGCCTTTCCCATCTTCTGTTTCAGGCTCTTATATTCCTCGAACTTAAAGGCATATGTGCCGGTTTCAGTTGTCTGAATATTTCCTGTCTCATCGAAGGAAAGACTGATCAGAAGCTTTTCGCCATTCCCACAGAGAACTGTCTCCGTCACGGTAGCAGAATCTGTATTGATCGTATAGCTTGTCTTGATCGTTTTCTCAACACTCTTATATCGCTCTTTCTGCTCTGCATATTCCTGATACTGCTTCAGGGTTTCCTCATCCATCTGGCTCTGATAATTCTCTATCGTTCCTTTAAAATCAGCGGCAAACCAGCTCTCAATAAAGGCGTCTGTCTGCTCCTTCAGATTCTTCTTATTAAAGCTTTTATTTTCGCGGACCAGACTACAGCCTGAAACCATCAGAATACAGGACATGATGCAGAAAAATAACATCATTTTCTTTTTCATATAAAAATCTCCATTCCGCCGCCATCGGCTGGCGGCAAAAATAATCTGGTTAAATCGTTCCATGCTTCTTGCCGATGGGATACTCGCTCTTTGTGAACAGAAGTTCAAAGGCAAATAACAGCTGCTTTCTGGCAGATTCCGGCTCAATAATGGAATCGATATAGCCCCTTGCGGCCGCTGCTTCTGTACCGGACTGCGCTGCAAAGTCTGCTGCCTTTTCAGACAAATTTGCATCCTTGTCGTCCGCATACATAATCTTTGCCGCCAGCTCTGCATCCATCATACCGATGTTGGCGTTCGGCAGGGCAAATACCATGTCGGCCCCGATATGCTTGGAATTCATGCAGATATAGGCGCTTCCGTAAGCATTTCCTGTGATCAGGTTCACTTTCGGTACATCGGCCTCAGCAAAAGCAGCCGTCAGGGAAGCCGTGCGTGCTGCGATCGTCTTCTCCTCCTCAACGGTAGCTGCAAAGCCCTCCACATTCGTCAACGTGAGAATCGGGATATGGAATGCATCACACTTCTTAATAAACGAAACAGCTTTGTCACATCCGTCTGATGTCAGGCGCGGTTCAAAGGTCTCAGCCTCCTTCCCCTCTGCATCGTACAGAACCGTGCGGTTTGCCACACATCCGATGGTCATGCCATCCATGCTGATAAAGCCTGTCACCATTTCTTTGGCAAAGCCCTTCTTGACCTCCAGGAAGAAATTATTGTCTCCCAGATCTTCCAGCGCCAGAGCCGGATCCTTTACCTCTGCCGCAAAATCAGGAACCAGACGGTTCAGATCATCAAGGGTCTCCTCCAGGCCTGCTGTATCATTATTATTCTCCGGCAGGATCTGGATCAGCTCCCTGACATTTTCAAACAGTTCGTCCTCTCCATCACAGACAACATCTACCAGAGATGCGTTCTGCTGAAAATCTGTCGATGAAGTATCCAGCTTGTCTTTATAATTTCCTTCCAGAGTGTTAGGGGAATTGACAAAGAGCTTTGCATTCTCTTTCTCCATAAAGGTGAAATCGCTCATGGCAGCCATCACAGCGACACCGCCGCCGCAATTTCCCAGAATGACGCTGATCTGCGGAACAATTCCAGAAGCCTTTGCCTTCATCTGATAAATGGAGCCAAAGCCTGCCAATGCATCTGTCGATTCCTGCAGACGCATTCCCGCGCAGTCGATCAGGCCAATTACGGGAACACCAGTTTTGACAGCCAGTGAATAGATGTGCGCAATCTTCTTTGCATGCATCTCTCCTACGGTTCCATTTAACGCGGACGCATCCTGACTATATATGTAGACAGGCTTGTTCTGGATCAGTCCATAGCCCGTGATGACGCCATCTGCCGGAACGGACTTCTCCTGCAGGTTAAAATCAGTGCTTCGCTTTGTGATGCCCGCACCAATCTCAACAAAACTATTCTCGTCAGTCAGGGCCGCGATGCGGTCTCTTGCTGACGCAACATTTGAGTTACTCATGTTTTACCTCATTTCTGCGCTGCTTTTTCGCATAATGCAATGTTTGTGCAAGCAGCGCGCTGTCACAAACTTGCCGAGTGAAAAATTTATTTCCACCCTTAAACCTCCTATATGCAATAATAAAACCAAATTTACACCAAGTATAAGTTTATCTCTTTTACAGGAAATTAGCAACTATTTTTTTGAATGAAACACAATTTTTCTCATATATTGTTTAAGGAAAGAAAATGAGTGGAGGATATCCATGCAAAAAAAATTAAGTGCAGTGATTTTAATCGTCAGTCTGTGCCTGCTTTGCAAACCCACAGCGCAGCTGCTCACAAGCCGGGCAGATCAGTTTATCGCCGGAAAGGATGCGATTCCGGACGGATATAATATCATGCTCCCGGTTCGGACGGAATATTCCGCCTCACAGCTTGGCTGCAGCAGTTCGGCTGCGACACCCTCCTCCCTCTATGCCAAGGCCTATTGCGTAATAGATGCTGACAGTGGGCGTGTACTGCTGCAAAAAGAGGGAAACACACAGCTTCCGATGGCAAGCACCACGAAAATCATGACATGTATTCTGGCGCTGGAATCCGGCAGGCTTTCCGAGAGTGTCGAGGTATCCTCCTATGCGGCATCCATGCCGGATGTACAGTTGAATATCCGACAGGGAGAAAAATATCTTCTAAAGGATCTTTTATACTCTCTGATGCTGGAATCACATAATGATACGGCCGTGGCAATCGCGGAGCATCTTGGAGGCACTGTAGAAGGCTTCGCGGAACAGATGAATGAAAAGGCGCGGGAGCTTGGATGTATCGATACACATTTTGTCACGCCGAACGGACTGGATAACCCGGAACATTATACCACAGCTGTAGAATTATGTAAAATTGCTTCCTATGCGATTGAAAATAAAGAATTTCTGGAGATTATTAATACGAAAAGCTACTCCTTTCAGGAACAGTCGGGGAAAAGACGCTTTTCTGTCCACAATCACGATGCCTTTCTCGACAGGTATTCCGGTGCGATTGGCGTCAAGACAGGATTTACGGGAAATGCCGGCTATTGCTTCTGCGGCGCGGCCCGGCGTGACGGGCAGACGCTTATTTCCGCAGTGCTTGCCTGCGGCTGGCCGCCGAATAAGACATGGAAATGGGCAGACACGACAAAACTGATGGATTTTGGATTTAAGGGCTTTGAGACGACAGAGATTCCTGCCGGAGAGGAAAAATATACACTTCCCGTAGAAAACGGGCAGCTTGCATCGGTCGATGTGGTCCGTGGGGAAAGTCCCTCCCTCTCCTATCCCTTGACGGCGGCCGATACCATCACCGTGGAG
>CAYYGS010000011.1:19254-21407 GCA_964471335.1 uncultured Jutongia sp. | reverse complement strand
CAGCCTTTGCTCAAGGTGGAAATTGCTCCGCCTGATGGCAAAGAACGCAGCGTGACGGAGGGAATCTACGCAAAAGACGAAGTCCTGACGGGGATAAAAAACGCAATGTCAGTGATTGAAGAAGCAAAACCAGATAGAATCATTACTATTGGTGGAAATTGTGTGGTCTCCCAAGCTCCCTTTGATTATCTGCATGGACTATATGAAAATATGGGGATCATTTGGATAGATGCCCATCCTGATGTATCGACTGCGAAGGATGGTTACCCTAATGCCCACGCAATGGTGCTGGGATCACTTATGGGAGAGGGGGATCGTTCTCTGACCGGTCTGATGAAGAACAGGAAATTTCAGGCGGATGAAATCCTCTATGTCGGCTTGCAGGGACTTCATGATTATCAGGAGAAATTTCTGAAAGATAGGGGTGTTGACTTCAAAGTTCAAACGGAGGAATTTGTGTCGGATGATGAGATACGGGCATTTATGAGTCGCTTTGACCATATCCTCGTTCATCTTGATATTGATGTGCTGGACGCGGCATTGTTCCATTCCACCTACTTTGCAAATAAGGATCTGGTTGGGGATGGAAGCGGCAGCGGTAAGATGACGATTGAGAAACTGACCGCTATACTGAAATGCATAACTGATAATTCAGATGTTGTCGGTCTGACCATTGCCGAGTATCTTCCTTTTGATGAGCATAGGCTTCACAATATGTTTTCCGGTATCAGTTTGTTTACGGATTAATAACTTGCTTACTTTTCATCTGCAAGTATCCTTGTCTGATAGGATTTTCCCCATGCTTCCATAGAATCTAATATGGGACGCATGGATTCCCCCAACTCGCTTAAAGAATATTCCACACGGGGAGGTACTTCCGGGTATACTGTTCGGATAACGATCTCATCTTTTTCCATAGCACGCAGGCTGTCCGTCAGTACTTTTTGGCTGACACCCTCCAGATTTTTCTTCAGTTCATTAAAACGCCATGGACGGACGAGTAAATTTCTCATAATCAATAGTTTCCATTTACTGCCGATCAGCTGGACTGTTGTTGCTACAGGACAAGCAGGCATTTCTTCCTTTGTCATATCATGAAACCCTCCTTTTTACTCATTACTTCAAAATGGAATGTTACATTCAATTATAATGTATTGTTTTTAGTTTTTCAAGATATATTGAAATCAAAAAAATTTTTCTTATTCTGTTACTTGTAATCCCTAAAATATACAAAAGTTACCAAAAGGTAACCTAAGTTACTGAAAAGTGCGTACTTGTGGAGGTGGAAATAACTCGTAAAATGATAGGTACAGGGAGCGCAAAAGCTCGCTGGGCACATTTAACATGAAAATGTGCAATAAAGGCAAAACGCATACATGCGTATGCAGAAAAGAGGTGAATTATGGCACTTTCAAATCTTTCCGGATGGAACGAGAAAGCAGAGACAGTTTCTTCCGCATGTGGCTCCGCTTGTGGAGCAGGGGACAAGAATGGTTCCAATGGAAACACAGAGGAGAAACCAGCAGCATGTGGTTCTGCATGCGGAGCAGGGGACAAGAATGGTTCCGATGGAAGCACGGAGGAAAAACCGGCAGCGTGTGGTTCTGCTTGTGGAGCAGGCGATAACTAATCGTTCTGTTACCTATGTTTTGCCCCGGTGATTTCTGATATTTATTAAAAGTGATTGCCGGGGATTTTTGAAAAATTAGTGACAGGGAGGCTTGAAGCATGAGTATAACGATGGAAAAATCCCAAAAAACAGCGAAACAGTACTTCGCTTTCCAGTGGCATATTACAGATGATTGTGACCAGAGGTGCAAGCATTGTTATATTTTTTCAGAAGATAATTGTAAGCAGTTAGATTCTATGTCATGGGAACAGATGGAAGATGTCCTGGCAAATTGTGAAGATTTCTGTGAAATATATAACCGTCTCCCGTATTTTTATATTACAGGGGGAGATCCGATTTTGCATCCGGATTTTTGGAAGCTGCTGGAATTGTTGAAAGACAGGGAGATTCCGTTTACGATTTTGGGGAATCCGTTCCACTTAAATGATGAAGTTTGTGAGCGCCTGCGTAGTTTTGGCTGTCAGAAATACCAGCTTTCCATTGATGGTATGAGGGAAACCCATGACTGGTTCCGCAAGCCTGG
>CAYYGS010000011.1:0-19154 GCA_964471335.1 uncultured Jutongia sp. | reverse complement strand
ACCAGCTTTCCATTGATGGTATGAGGGAAACCCATGACTGGTTCCGCAAGCCTGGTTCTTTTGACATTACCCTTGAGAAAATAGCCTGCCTGAAAAGGGCAGGTATTCGAGCTGTGATTATGACTACAGTATCGGGGATGAATATAAAGGAAATACCAGATATCATTGATACTGTAGTTGCCAGGGGAGCAGATGTTTTCGCTTTTGCCAGATACTGTCCTACCAGTGAAGAAAAGGATACCGGCATGACACCGATGGAATACAGGGAATTGCTTGATGTCTGCGACAAGAAATTTAAGGAGTATGAGGCGGCTGGCTGTAAAACATATTTTAACAAAAAGGATCATCTCTGGACTCTGTTTGAGTATGAGACAGGGGAGTTTACGATACCGGAGGATGCGGAAGAGGGGATGATTTATGGGGGCTGTAATTGTGGAAACTGCCATTTGACGATTCTGCCAACAGGAGATGTGTATGCGTGCCGCCGTGTCCAGAACAGCAAGGTGGCAAATGTGTTTGAGGACCGGCTGGCAGATGTATGGGTTTGTGAGATGGAGAAATATCGTGAGTATGATAAATTCAAGAAATGTTCCAAATGTGAGTTGAAAGCATGGTGCAGAGGGTGTCCCGCTGTGGCAAGTGGTGCAAGTGGAGATTTTTATGATGCGGATCCACAGTGTTGGAAGTGTGAATGAAAAATCATTTACGCTCTGTTTGTATCATCAAAAGGAATTAGTGTTTTGCAGGAATGGAGGGTTTATATGAGAGCAGTTGTCCTTAACAGTGCTACACCAGCCGAACAAGTTACCGTATCAGAAGTCAGGATTCCGGAAGTAAGACCGGGATGGGTCCTTGTTAAGATAAAGGCATTTGGAATGAATCATTCGGAGAAGATTTTACGTCTGCATGAGATAGAAAATGAGTATATTCAGAAACCTATTATTCCCGGTATTGAATGTGTGGGGGAAATTGATGACCCTTCCGACAGTTATTTTGAAAGGGGACAGAAGGTGGTGGCGTTGATGGGCGGCATGGGACGTGAGTTTCATGGAAGTTATGCGGAATATGCCCTGCTCCCGGCACATCACGTTTTCGGGGTGGAGAGCAGTCTTTCCTGGAAGGAGCTGGCAGCAGTTCCGGAAACATATTTTACCGCATGGGGCTCTCTGTTTGAATGTCTGCATCTGACAAAGAAGGATGTCCTGTTAATCCGTGGCGGCACCTGCGCGCTGGGGTATGCGGCAATACAGATGGCAAAGGCAATCGGAAGTAAAGTGATTGCGACTACCCATAAAGAATGTAAGCTGCCTTTGTTGAAGGCAGCAGATGAAGCAATATTAGATGCAGGGAACCTGCAGGGAAAGCTATCCGGTGTGACAAAGGCATTGGAACTGGTGGGAGCAAAAACTCTCTATGATACGATGCGTTGTATGGAAAAGGGCGGGATTGTCTGCCATACAGGTATTCTTGGCGGGGTCTATGCCTTAAATGGATTTGATCCTATAAAGTTTATACCAAATGGCGTTTATCTCACCGGGTTTTACAGCAATGCTCCGACGCAGGAAGCGATGGATAACATTTTTTCCCTGATCAGTGAAAATAATTTGCGTCCTTGTATGGGAGCAGAATATAATTTTTCTGATATAAAAGAAGCGTGTATGGCTTTGGACAGTGGAAATGTGAATGGAAAAATTGTTGTAAATATGAAGGAATGAAATTAATAATTTTTATGCTACAATAGTACCATAGGTATTTTGAATGGAGGAATTATAATGGATGCAAAAACTTGTCTACAGAAATTGCAATATGTGGGTGTACTGGCTTTTGCTACGGTAGACGAATATGGTAATCCCCAGATTCGCAATATCAGCGCGATACACTACGAGCCGGATGCCATGTATTTTTTTACAGCCAGGGGCAAGAACTTCTGCAAGGAACTGCTGGCAGATGGACGAGTGCAGATACTTGGATACACGAAATACAAGGAAATGATACGCCTTTCTGCAAAGGCGGAACCTGTGGAGGAGGAGAAGCAGGAACACTGGATTGATACTATATTTGGTGAACAGCCGTATCTTATCAATGTGTATCCGGAGGATACCCGAAAATTAGCGGGGATTGTTTTTCGGATTACCGATGGTGAAATAGAGTATTTCAATCTGGGAGTCAATCCTATTTTCAGGGGGAATTATACGATTGGTAGAGGAAATATTTCGTTCAAAGGCTATCAGATTACGGATGCCTGTGTCGGATGTGGAAACTGTGTGAAGAACTGCCCCCAACATTGCATCAAAGAGGGTAATCCCTATAAAATAGAACAGGAGCATTGCCTTCATTGTGGCAACTGCCATGAGGTATGTCCGGTCAAGGCAGTAGAAAGGATAGGATAGCGCGAAAAAATGCGCAGAAATGAGGATTAATATGACACAGGCAGAGAGACGTGTTTTTTTGATTCAGAGCTTGCTTTCGGAGCAGGAGAAATATGCTGATATCTGTATTCCGGAGGATAAGGAGGAGCAGAAAAGGCTGCTGCGTTCCCTCTTTAATATTCGTTTGCCAAAGGATATGGAGGAAGAATTTTTATCCATACAGGACGAATATCTTCAGGAGGAAATTGCGGAAAACGGGATTACGGATTATAAGGATTTGGATCCGGTATCGGAGGGAATTTATCTGTGGCAGGGGGATATTACGACTCTGCGTTGTGATGCGATTGTCAATGCGGCAAACAGCGGAATGACTGGCTGCTATGTTCCCTGCCATAAATGTATTGATAACTGCATCCACACCTTTGCCGGAGTACAGCTGCGACTGGAATGTGCAGAACAAATGCGGAGACAGGGGAAAGAGGAAGAGACAGGGAAAGCGAAAATCACGCTTGCGTACAATCTTCCCTGCAAGTATGTTCTGCATACTGTTGGTCCGATTGTTTCCGGTGGATTGACACAAAGAGACAGAGAACTTCTGGCTTCCTGCTATCAGTCCTGTCTGGAGCTTGCAGAGCAGAGGGGATTGAAAAGCATAGCATTCTGCTGTATTTCAACGGGAGAGTTTCATTTCCCAAATGATAAGGCGGCGGAAATTGCGGTGCAGACAGTGAGACGTTACAGGGAGCAGGGAAAAAGTGATATGGAGGTAATTTTTAATGTTTTCAAAGATGTTGATTACCAAATCTACAGGAAATTACTCAGAGCAGATGGAACATCTGAAAGATAAACTGAAAACATCAGACACGATTGTGATAGGGGCTGGTGCGGGGCTTTCTACCTCGGCGGGGTTTACTTACAGTGGGGAACGGTTCCGAAAGCATTTTTCAGATTTTGAGGAGAAATATGGTTTTCACGATATGTATGCAGGCGGTTTCTACCCATACAGCACACCGGAGGAATATTGGGCATTCTGGAGCCGGAATATTACTGTCAACCGCTATATGGATGCTCCGAAGCCGGTATATCAGAAACTTTTTGAAATAGTAGAAGATAAGGATTATTTTGTGATTACGACCAATGTAGACCACTGTTTTCAGAAAGCCGGGTTTGATAAGAAGAGATTATTTTATACGCAGGGGGATTACGGATTGTTCCAGTGCAGTGAGCCTTGTTGCAATGAAACTTTTGATAATGAGAAAATGGTCCGTCAGATGATGGAGCAACAAAAGGATATGCGTATTCCTTCTGCGCTTTTGCCGAAATGCCCGCACTGTGGAAAGCCACTGACTATGAATCTGCGTGCAGATGATACCTTTGTAGAGGATGAGGGATGGCATCTGGCAGCAGAGAGATATCAAAATTTTCTGCGGACGCGGCATATTTCCTCTGTTTATGCAAAGCCAAACGTCGTTTCGTTCCACAAATCCGGCATGTCTGAAAGTGGGAAAGTATTGTTTTTAGAGCTTGGGGTGGGGTATAATACACCGGGGATTATCAAATACCCTTTCTGGCAAATGACAGCAGAAAACAGACAGGCATCATATGCATGTATCAATTATGGCGAGGCGGTTTGTCCGGAGGAAATCGAGAGCCAGTCGATCTGCATGGATGGGGATATCGGGGATGTCCTGTCAAAGCTGGCTGAATGAATGGAGGTGTCCCATGCATGATATTTGGAATCCATGGCATGGATGCGTAAAGTGCAGTGAGGGATGTGAAAACTGCTATATGTATTTTCTTGACCGTGTGCGGGATCGCAGCGGAGCTGACATATATAAAACAAAAGCCGGGTTTACCTATCCGTTACAGAAGTACAGGGACGGTAGATACAAAATTCAGAGCGGAGAATTGATTCGTGTCTGCATGACATCTGATTTCTTCCTGGAGGAAGCGGATGAATGGAGGGATGAAGCATGGGAGATTATGCGGCAGCGTTCCGATGTGAAATTCTTTCTGCTGACAAAGCGTCCGCAGCGTGTGGCCGATTGTCTGCCACAGGATTGGGGAGATGGATGGGAAAATATTATGTTCAATGTTACCTGTGAAAACCAGAACAGGGCAGATGAACGCATTCCTATTCTACTTGAACTTCCATTTCGGCATAAGGGGATCATGTGTGCTCCCTTTATTGGTTCCGTCAGTATAGACAAATATCTTGCCAGCGGACAGATTGAACAGGTTATTTGCGGCGGCGAGAATTATGATGGTGCCAGACCATGTAGTTTCGACTGGGTAAAAAAACTGCGTTCGGAATGTGTGAAACATCATATCACGTTCTGTTTTATCGAAACAGGTACTGTGTTTATTAAAGACGGGAAACGATATCATATGCCGAAAAAGCAGGTGCAGAGCGAAATGGCTTATAAATCAGGCATGAATTATGTTGGGAAAGCGATGGAATGGAGATTGACAAATCCGTTAGGATTGGAAATACCGGAAACGGAATTGTATGTGCCACATTACCGCAAGAATTGTGAATGCTGCGGGAGCAGACTTATTTGTAATGGCTGTTCAGATTGTGGGAGATGCGAGGAAAGCGTTCTTTCAAGTTCTCAAGCATTTTTTCCGCAATGGGAGTAAATACCTGATATTTTTTCCAGATGAAATACAGTTTTGTTTCCAGTTTGGGTGTGAGTGGACGGAATACCAGGCCGCTGTCAGGACTTGTGTCAACGAGATGTTCAAACGTCAGAAGGTATCCCAGCCCCTCTTTCACAAAAAGAGATCCATTATAGGACAGGCGGAAAGAGCCTTCCAGATGCAGCTGGTCAATTTTGTCTCCGCACCATCTGGGAATGTCATGATTCCAACCCTGTTCTGAGCAGAATAAAGGAAGTCCGGCCAAATCATTGGCAGAGACGGACTGCTTCCCTGCAAGAGGGCAGTCCTCAGGCATGACAACACCCCATATATCCGCTTTTGGAAATGTCAGAAAATGGTATTTATCTGTATTAGGTTCTTCTGCCAATACGGCAAAATCAATGATTCCTTTATCTAACTTCTCCGTCACTTGTTCCGTATCTCCGCTGGTGATGTGATACTGCAGGTCAGGATAGGAATTTTTGAATGATCGGATCTCTGCGGCAAGGTATCTGATTTGATAAGACTCTGCCAGGCCGAAATAGATTTCACCGCCTAATACATCGTCTAACGAGAGAAATTCCGTGGTGATTTTGTCTGCCATTGACACAAGATCTTCGGCACGCTTGCGGAGCAGGATGCCTTCTTCTGTCAGTTCAATGCGAAAACTGTGGCGGATAAACAGTTTCTTTCCCAATTCATCTTCCAATGATTTTAACTGTTTGGAAAGCGTAGGCTGGGTGACGTGCAGGAGCTCTGCAGCACGGGTCATGTTTTCTTCCCTTGCCACAGCAAGAAAATACCGCATAGTTCTCAGTTCCATTCCTTTTCTCCTTTTCTTTGATATTCCAAAAATTCATATCATGATATAAATTATAGCCATTAGCAAAAGAGAAGTCAATTGGTTATACTAAAATTACAACAGGAAGGATGGTAATGTAAAATGGCAGAGCGTGGTTATCATGCCCGCTCGCTCAACTCCAACGGCGGCTGGAACAAGATAGGCTGTATGTCCTTCATTAATCAGCCGATTCTCTGTTACAGTGATGAAATCCGCAGTGCTGTTCTGGTGGTTCATGGAGAGAAGGCACATTCCTGCTATTTCAGTAAGGATGCATTTCAGAAGCTGAAGGGCGATAACAAAGAACTGCTGTTGATTCCCGATGCTGTCCATACGGATCTGTATGACCAGATGGATGTGATACCATTTGATAAATTGGAGCAGTTTTTTCAGGACAATCTAAAATAAGAAAATTATAATATTGGATAATAAACATAAGCGGTGTTAATTTGATTTTTCAAATTAACACCGCTTATGTTTATATACGAACCACTTGTGAAAAATTGATCGCAGGGAATGAAATCCGTGCTATTCTTGATTTATCAAATTTGTAAACAGAAAATCTTATGGAATGGTAATGGAATAGGAGATGATTATGATGCAAAAGATTAAAAGTGATGTGAGACTTACTTATCCGTCTTCAACAGGTAATTTGGTGATGGAAATTTTTCTATTGCTTTTTATGATGGCAGGTTTGTTTTTTAATTTACCGTTGATCCCCAGAAATATTTGCATGTATTTTTGGGTAATATTTGGAGTGTTATGGGCGATAAACTTCCTGCGATTTTATAAGAATACCGGAGCTGGAATTGTGAAATGCTGTTCCCTGCAGATGATTATTTGTGGTCTTCTGGGAGCTTTGATGATATTTCTCTGGAATAAATATTTTCCCCCCAGCATTTATCAGTCCGGTATTATTTCAGTGATACTTTTAGCGATTATGGTTGGATGTAACTTTTACCGTTATGAGGAGAAACAGACAGTCTATTATACTACCTTTTTGATCTTTCCTTACTGTATTTTATCGGCTGATTTTATGTCTATTACAGGCTTTATTTCTGCGATGATGTTACTGATAGCATTTTACAATGGAATCCAGGATTTTGCAAATCAAAGAATGGATGACGATGAATGTTTTGGGAATAGAAATCATTAGATGATTTTATATATAAAAATATTTAACGGGGGCATAGCTCGAAGGAGTAATTACTTTATCCTCTCTCATCCGTAATGATATGCTCTATCCCGCTATGCCCCCTATACAGATAATCCTTTAAAAAACTTGGAAATGCTTTATATTGATCCAGTTCTTTTATCGGAATCCAATGCATTTCCTCTTTCACGCCATGCGTGTAACTATCGCTGTGAAGTTCCTTCGTCCCTCTCGGTTTCATCAAAAAATAAAAGCTGATTTCATGGCAGTTCAACCCCTTCAGAGTACCATTATTATCATTAAAAAAATTTTCATGAATTACTGCCAGATGGTCTATTTCATAGTGTACACCTGTTTCTTCAAAGATCTCTCTCAAAACAGCGTCCTCTGCCCGTTCTCCCATATGTACACCGCCACCGATCGAATAAAAATAATCCTCGTGTTCATTTCCGGCCAATAAGACACAGCCATCTTCAACAATAATCGCTCCGGCCCGGTATCTGAACCAGTCATTTCCCTTTGTAAATCCACAATCGTACATTTTCTGTTATCTCCTTTTTGTAACAATCAATATAATATTACCACATAACCGCGTATATTTCTATATTTCCTTTGTTATTCAAGCCTCTTTTCCTGTGTGTAACAGTGAATAAAACAAGCCCACCTTCTTCTCATGGAATCGGCCCAACTAAGTTATGATTATCTGTGCAGTAATTTTCATAGTACAACAGATGAATTGATTTCTGGGAAAGGAAGGTTTCAAATGGGAAGAAGAGGCGATAATATCAGGTTGCGCAAGGATGGACGCTGGGAGGGAAGATGCCGCGTGCAGAAACTGGACGAGCCGGGCGTGGTGATTCGTTCGGTGTATGGCAGAAGTTATGAGGAGGTGCGGGAGAAGCTGGCTGCCTGCAAGAAGTATTACCACGAGGCGGGAGTTCTGGCGTATCAGAAGAGGCGTTGGGAGATCATTAATGAAGAGGAGATGCCAGTGGATTATATTTCCTTTGGGGAGGCGGCTGAGGAGTGGTTTTGCAGCATTGCCGGAAGCATCAAGATTTCTACCTATACAAAATATCAGAATATTTATCAGAAATATTTGAAGCCGAAGCTGTGGGAACGCAATCCTGCCCTGATCTCGTCAGAATATTTTCGTGAATTCGTAATCGGCGGCCTGCAGGTGGGAGGGCACACAGCCGTTTTGTCGGAAAGTATCGAGAGAAGTATATACAGTGTGGCGAATCAGATTCTGGGATTTGCATCCGAAAGGTATCATATGGATATCACATATCTTGTTCGCAGGAAATCAAAAAATAAAAGGAAGCCGGTTAAGGTTTTTAACATTACGGAGCAGAAAAAGCTGATCCGATATCTGAATCAGGAAATGGATTTGTATAAGATGGGAGTGCTTCTCTGCCTGCATACCGGTCTGCGTCTCGGGGAGCTGTGCAGTTTGAAATGGTCGGATATTGATCTGGAGAACCGAGTCCTTCACATCAATTCCACTGTGCAGAGGCTGCCGGCCTATAACGCGGCGGCTGATGGCAGGACAAAGCTGACAGAGACAACGCCCAAAAGTTTTTGTTCAGTGCGGGAGATCCCTGTTTCAGATGCCGTGTATCATCTTCTGCTGCAGTTTCAGCATGATGGAAAATATCTGGTGGGTGGCGAGAAAGCGGCCGATCCGCGCAGTTACCAGAAGAGATTTAAGCGGTATCTGATGGAGGCGCAGATCCCTTATATGAGTTTTCACACACTGCGTCACACCTTTGCGACAAATTGTGCCGTGAGTGGAACGGATGTTAAGAGCCTGAGTGAGATGTTGGGGCACTCGGATGTGAAGATAACACTGAACCGTTATGTTCATCCTTCTATGGAAATAAAACGCGCATCGCTGAATCAGTTGCAAAATACAGCCTCCTGAACCATCAAAAAATAAGGTTTGGATCGTCTGGCGCAGAATATTTTGTCGTATCCGTCCATTACAAGTTGTTATAGTGGTTCTGCCGGGATTTTCCTGATCATATACTGATAGGAACATTTTTCATTGTTATTTAAGCCGCCGAGGGCGGAATGGAGGATTTTATGGCAGAAATATATGTAGTACAGTCGGGAGATACGGTGGATATGATTGCAGATCGGTTTGGTGCAACCGTGGAGGAGATCGTGTATTGGAACCAGTTGAATTATCCCTATCCGTTGGCGGTGGGGCAGGCGTTAGCTATCCCTGTCCCGGAGCAGTCTGTCCCGCAGAGGGAGGTGATTTCGGGCGGATATGCCTATCCCTATATCCAACGGGATGTGCTGCAGGAGACGCTCCCATTTTTGAGCCAGCTCTATATTTTCTCGTACGGGTTTACACCGGAGGGCTGGTTGGTGCCGCCGGAGCGTGATGAGCAGTGGATGATCGAGGAGGCTTCCTGGAACGGGTGTGCGGCAATTCTGACGCTGACGCCTCTCGGAGCAGATGGAAGATTTAATAATAATCTGATCAGTGAGGTAGTTCATTCTCCGGAGGCGAAAGAAAATTTGTATCGTAATCTGCTAGCGGTACTAGTAGAAAAAGGATATCAGGGAGTAGATATAGATTTTGAATACATAAAAGCGGAAGACCGGGATGCGTTTACTGCTTTTGTGGCGGAGTTGACAGTACGCATGAATCAGGAGGGATATCAGGTGACAGTAGCGCTGGCGCCAAAGACATCTGCCAATCAGCGCGGGCTTTTGTATGAGGGCAAGGATTATGCAGGGCTCGGCGCCGCGGCGAACCGTGTGCTTCTGATGACATATGAATGGGGCTACAGCCGCAGCATGCCGATGGCAGTTGCCCCCATCAATAAGGTGCGTCAGGTGGTCGAGTATGCCGTGACGGAGATACCGGTGGAAAAGATCAATCTGGGGATTCCCAATTATGGATATGATTGGCCACTGCCCTATGTGCAGGGGGAGACGGTTGCCCGTAGTATTGGGAATATAGAAGCCGTGCGGATCGCCGTGCGGCATGGGGCCGAGATTTTATTTGATGAGACGGCACAGACGCCGCATTTTACGTATGAGCACGAGGGAGTCGGACATGAGGTCTGGTTTGAGGATGCCAGAAGTATGCGGGCAAAATTTGATCTGATGGATGAATTCGGCATCATGGGGACGGGGTATTGGCAGCTGATGCGACTTTTTCGGGCAAATTGGCTTTTGATGGAGGATAGATTCGAAATAGTGAAAAAACAGTAAGGGGAAACATTCCCTTTTTGGCAGAAGTGTGGTAAACTATTTGTGTTGGCAAATTGAAATGGCCGGCATATTTGGAGGGGTAAATATTATGCCAGGATAAGAGGAGATGAATAAACTATGTTGGTTAGCAAAAGAGAAGGATACTCTACGCAGAAAACTTGTCAGCAGTGTGGGCGGTATCTCAGTGATATGTACCAGGAGGAGATTTGTCCCGCCTGTAAGGAAATGAATTTATTTGCCGAAGTAAAAGAATATATTCGGGAAAATGATGTCAAGGAAAATGATGTAGCAGAGCATTTTGGACTGTCAATCGGAAAGGTCAGAAGCTGGATCAGAGAGGGCCGCATCCAGTACCGTGGGCAGGACGGAAAGACACTTTCGTCTGTTCATTGCCAGATCTGCGGCAAGCCGATTGATTTTGGCACACTCTGTCCGGACTGTCATCGTATGCAGGGCTTTGAAACGGTGGCGAGGCGGTATCAGGAGGAGAAGTCTGCTATGCGCTTTCTTGGCCATGATAAACAATAAAAAATACTACGGGGCCCGCTGGAAGATACCAGTGGGCTTCCTGTATATACGACAGAAAGGTTGGAATACTTATGGAAAAGGAAGTAGCGTTTCATATCTTAGGAATGCAGGAGACGAAGGACGAGCAGGCAATGATGGAGGCGTACCATCGTCTGCTGCAGCACACGAATCCGGAGGATGACCCAGAGGGCTTTAAGCGGCTGCGCGAGGCATATGAGGTAGCGATGGATTATGCCAGAAAGCCGGAACAGGAGCAGGAGGAAGGCCCTAAGACAGAGGTAGATCTGTGGATGGACAGGATGGAGGCATTGTATCAGGACATTCAGGCGCGTCCGCAGGAGAGCCGTTGGAAACAGCTGCTGGATGAACCGGTATGTGACGGCCTGGATACGTCGATTGAGGTGCGCGAGAAAATGATTGTCTTTCTGATGAATCATATTCATTTGCCGCATCCTATTTGGAAATTGATCGATGATGCCTTTCAGATTACGTCGGATATGGATCAGCTGGCACAGCAGTTTCCGATTAATTTTTTGCGTTATGCAAAATATTATGTAGAGAATGAGACATTCCTTCCCTATGAATTATTTGAGTATGTTAGTTTGGACGGGATGCGTGCAAAGCCGGATGAGTATATAGACGGCCTGCTGGAAGTCAAGAAGCAGATAGACAGCGGGAATACGGATGGATGCCTGCAGGACCTCGACGACCTGAAGGCTTTTGACGTCTATCATCCGTACGAGGACGTGGAGCGTCTGCGTTGTTATCTGAAGAAAATAGATTCTCTGCGCCGGCAGCTTGCGGAAGATGGAAGCGAGGAGCAGAGAGAGGAAAATGGCAGAAGGGCAGAGAAGGAGTTAAATGAGGATTTAACTAAAAAGAAAAAGGATCTGGAGAACTTTAAAGAGAAGTGCATGTCTTTGGTTGAATCTCTGTCAGAGCTGCCATCGGAATATAATTACATCTATCAGTATATCGGAGAGGCATTGTGGGAGTTTGGCCAGAAGGAGAAAGCGCACGGAATCTGGCTGGAGATTTTGGAGCGCGAGCCGGAGTATTACCGTGCAAAGTATAATATTGTGCGCTATATGATGGAGCAGGGCGAGTACTACGAGGCACGCGAAAAGATGGAGCAGCTGCTTGATGCGAATGGGCAGGATGAGGAAGTACAGAAGATGCTCCAGGCAGCGAACCGTGTTCTGATCGAGGATTACAAGGGGAAGATTGCCCGCGGGGAAGATGATGAACACTTCAAGGGAGATGAGCTGGTACTGGAACTCGGCTGGTGTTTGTTCCAGAATGATGAGATTTCGGAGGCCATCCATCTGGTGGAGGGATTGTCTCCGGATACGGATCAGGAATATGGCTATCATAATCTTTTTGGCCGCCTGCTTTATCAGAACAAGGAATACGAGAGGGCGATCCCGATTCTGGAGCATTGGAAGAAGATGCTTTGGGAATTGGAGGATGATGGTACGAAAGAGACGAGAAGACGCCTCGAAAAGAAGAATATGGCCTGTGGAATTCTGGGAGCCTGCTATCATGAGACGGGAAGAAAGCAGGATGCAGTTGATTCTGTCCGGGAGGCGATTGCCGTTGCATCGGACGAGGGAGACAGGCTGGGCAGTATGCAGCAGCTTGCGGCAATTATGCTGGAGCAGAAGGAGTATGAGCAGACAGTCGATATCTGTGACAAGATCATACAAACAGACGATCAGTATTATCCGGCGTATGTGATGCGTCAGGAGGCCTGTTACGAGCTGCAGAAGGGGCAGGAGGTCGTAGATGATTATCACCGTGCCATTGAGATCTTTCCGGGATATTACCGCCCGTATATGTTTGCAGAGGAGGTCTTTTTCTTTTACGGTCAGTATAAGGACGGGCTGGAGGTACTGGAGCTGGCCAAGAAAAATGGCATAGAGCCGACGCCGCGCATGCGTCTTTACGAAGCGAAAATCCTCAGGAATCTGGCGCACAGTACGACGGAGAGGAAGAGGCCCTTTGAGATCCTTCAGGAGTTGGAGGATAGTATGGATACAGAGGGCTGGGATATTGAGGACCGTTCGGAGCTGCAATTTGAGAGGGCGCTTCTCTATTGGGATGATAATGAGCTTGACACAGCGTATTATTATATTAAACAGGCAAAGAAGATGAACCCGGACCGCATGCAGTACTCTATGGTCTATGGTAACATTCAGGTGGACAGGGAACAGTATTCAGACGCCCTGAAGGAATACAAAAAGACGGAGAAGGAATACGGCGAATCTGCAGGATATCACTATGGATTGGGACTGTGCTATGAGGGGCTTGGTTCTATGGATGAAGCGGTAAAGTGCTTTGAGCATGCACTGACGATTCGGGATGTATATGCCGACGCGTGTGAGAAGGTCAGCGATTATTACCGTATCCAATATCATCGGACATATCAGCGTAAATATTTGGATAAGGCGATTTCTTATGCGACGCGGCAGCTGGAGGATATAGAAAACTGTTATTATCTGGTACACCGCGGCCTGCTCTATATGAATGCTCTGATCCTGCCGCCCGCGATTGCCGATTTTAAGAAGGCTCTGGAGAAAAGGGAGGATGATTGGCCTGCGTGGAATAATCTGGGCTGTTGTTACAAATATCTTGGCGAATTCACAGAGGCGATCCGGTGCTTCGAGAAGGCTGTTAAATATATGGGTGAGGATAAGGATATCCTTCCCTATAGCAATATGGCAGACTGCTATGAGGCACTGGGGGAATATCAAAGGGCGATTGCCTGCTACAAAAAGGACATCGAGATGCGTCCTGACTGGATTTCCCTGTGGGATGAGATCGCCAGCCTCTATGGAAAGATGGGAGAATATGATAAGGCATTAGAGGCGTATAAGAAGTCCGGCAGTAACGATAATTACGATGATATTGGTGATTTGTGGCTGTTCCGGGGAGATAAGCGTAAGGGAATTGCCAGCTACAAGAAGGGAATCCAGGCAGCGCCGCGCTCCCAGAAGGCATATTGGTATCGTCTAATGGGAACGATGTATATTGACCAGCTGTCAGAATATTCCAAGGGAATAAAATGTCTGAATAAGGCAAAGTCACTGTATAAGCCATTGATCATGAGCGGAGAGGCAGATCTCTGGCGTTGGATGAAATGTGAGCAGTATTTGGCGAAGGGATATTATTTGATGGGGGACCGCCAGAATGCAAAGAAGCATGCAAAGCTCGCACTGGAGCACTTTGCGGATGCCGGAAGGGCTGACGAGGAGGAATACACGAACTATGCAACGTACGGGCCGATCAATCAGGCAGAGTTTGGTTGGATCTACCTGTGTCTGGGGGAGATGGAAAAGGCCAGGGAATATTTTGAAAAAATGGATCAGGGGCTCCGCTGTAAACACTGCCGTTATCAAAAATGTTTTGAAAGCACCCTGTATCTTGGAGATTTGTTACGGCTTCAGGGCGATCTGCAGGGAGCCAGAAAGGCTTATGAGGAAACGCTCCGGCGCAATCCGTTCTGTCAGGAGGCAAAGGTCGGATTGTCATTACTGTAACAATTGGGATCTGTGAAAGCCTGATTCTGAAAATAAAAACGATAAAGAGGGGAAAGTTATGATAATAGGAATTGATTTGGGAACGACAAACAGTCTGGTGGCGTATTTTACGGAGGGAGGTCCTAAGATTATACCGAACAGGCTGGGAAAGAGGCTGACGCCATCCGTAGTCTGCCTGAATGAGGAGGAGCAGATCTATGTTGGAGATTCTGCCGTCGAACAGAGCCTGATCCACCCGGAAAGCGGGGCGAGTGTCTTTAAGCGTGATATGGGAAGCAAGAAGAAATATCAGCTGGGAAGCCGGGAATTTACGGCGGAAGAATTGTCTTCCTTCGTGCTGCGTGCGCTGCGGGAGGATGCGGAGGCTTATCTGGGAGAAAAGGTAGATGAAGCGGTTATCAGCGTGCCGGCTTATTTTAATGATGCCAGAAGACGTGCGACAAAGCGTGCCGGAGAACTGGCAGGACTCAAGGTGGAGCGTATCATCAGTGAGCCGACGGCAGCAGCGGTAGCTTATGGATTGTACCAGAATAAGGAACATGCCAGATTTCTTGTGTTTGATCTGGGGGGAGGCACCTTTGATGTCTCGATTCTGGAATTGTATGACCGGATTTTGGAGGTACGTGCCGTAGCGGGCGATAATTATCTGGGCGGTGAGGATTTTACAGCGATATTGGAGGATCTCTTTTTTGAAAAATATCCGGATCTCGACCGGTTGTCGCTGGATCAGAAGACGCTGTCGCATATTCATAAACAGGCAGAGCTGTGCAAGCTGAATTTCAGTGAGGGGAAGATCAGCAGGATGGAGTGTAAGATTGAGGATAAGCTCTATCCCTATGAATTGACGCTTTCCCATTATGAGGAATGCTGCAGCGGCCTTTTGGACCGTATCCGTCAGCCGGTTAAGAGAAGCCTTGCCGATGCCCATATCCGCCTGACAGATATTGATAAGGTAGTGCTGGTGGGCGGCGCGACAAAGAGCCCGGTCATCCGGCGCTTTGTGAGCAAGCTTTTCCGAACACTGCCGGATACAAATATCAATCCCGATGAAGCGGTGGCGCTGGGTGCAGCGATTCAGGGTGCGATGAAGGAGCGGCAGGAAGCAATTAAAGAAGTAGTACTTACGGATGTCTGCCCCTTCACCCTTGGTACCGAGGTGGTGAGGGAATGGGATGAGGGACGCTATGAGGACGGCGTGTTTTGTCCGATTATTGAGAGGAATACCGTCATACCGACCAGCCGGACGGAGCGCATGTATCCGGTTCGGGATAATCAGACACAGCTGCGCATCAATGTGCTGCAGGGAGAGAGCCGATTTGCCAGGAATAATCTGTCCCTGGGAGAATTACTGATCGACATTCCGCCCAACAAGGCGGGCAAGGAGGCTGTCGATGTGACATATACGTATGACATCAATTCCATTCTGGAGGTCGAGGTAAAGGTGGTCTCTACAGGCAAAGTCAAGAGAGAGGTATTCCGCGGCCAGGACGTTGACATGACCGACGAGGAAATCAAGGAGCGGTTTAAGACATTGTCTTATCTGAAGATCCATCCACGTGACAGGGAGGAAAATAAGTATCTTCTGTTGAAAGGGGAGCGTGTTTATGAGGAGAGTCTGGGTGACAAGCGTCACTATGTAGAGCAGGCGCTCCATGAATATGAAAAGGCGCTTAATACTTATGATACCGGTTTGATTGAGCAGGCGAAAAAGGAATTCAAGGAATTTCTGGAGGAAATAGAGCAATTATGAGAATTATAGAAGAAGAGAAAAAGCCGCTTTTCTTTGAAGAGGAAAAGCTGACGCCGAAGGAAAGTAAATACCGCAGTGCGAAAAAGCTGCAGGAGGCCGTGGAATGCGTGGAACGGTTCGAACACGCGGTGGCCTCTTTGGAGAGTGCGCAGAAGCTCTTTGAGGAACTGGGGGATTATAAGGACAGTGCAAAGAGGGCGGAGGCGTGTGCAGCATCATCAAAGGAAATGCGGGAGCAGGGATTGGAGCGTGCATATCAGGCGGCGGTGCAGCTGCAAGATGCGGCGAAGGACAAGCTGGAATACCGCACGGTGATTTCCGAGTTCGAGAGATTTCCGGATTATAAGGACAGCGCGCAGCGTATCGAGGAGGCCAAGAAGAGGATTCGGCGGCTTGGGACGATTACTGTATGGAAAAACAGGGCAGTAGCGCTGCTTATGCTGGCAGCTGTCGTCGGGATCTTCTGGAACTCGCCCGCGAAGCCTTATGCTTCCGGCATGGTTCATCTGCATCAGGGTCAGTATCGTCAGGCGCTGGAGGATTTTGGGAAGTGTGAGACATTTCTGGACAGCAAATGGCAGAAGAAGAAATGCCGCTTCTGTCAGGCACAGAAGGCATATAAGGCGGGCGACATCGACCGTGCGCTGGGCTTATGTCTGCTGGCACGGGGACGAGGAGATGCCGAGGAGTTCATGGCAGAACTGTCGATTGAGCGGATGAGGGATGCAAAACCGGGAGATACCGTCCTTTTTGGAGTAGAAAAGATATCGAGCCGTGAGAAACGGAAAGAGGACAATCCGTCAGAGCCGGAGGAGGAGACTGATCCGGCAGAGGAGGAACAGACCGACATAGCGATTGAAGCTGGCAACTGGTATATGGTACCGTGGCACGTGAGGGAAAGAGAAGGAAACGTGCTGACGCTCATCAATCTCGAGGGGAATTACCGAGGCATTTATGATAAGAAGAGCAACGACTGGCAGCAGAGCCATCTGCGTAAATGGCTGAATCGTAAATTAAAGAATGAGCTTTTCAGTGATAGTGAGAAAAAGCTGTTGCAGCCGGTGGCGCATGGAGATTCGGAGCGGCCGGATAAGATATATATTTTGGGCAAGGAGGATTTTTTAATCCTTCCTCCGAAGGTTATGTCTCATCTGACGGGTAGTATATCTTTTGACGGTCCGAGTCCGATTGGCGATTCGAGACTGGACGGATGGGAAGGCTGGCTGTGGGATGCCGGAACTGATCCTGATAAAGTCTGTGTTATAAGCTCTGAAAAAGTTAAGGATGACGCACATAGGGTGATCGATGGAGATCATATCGGATATCAGGGCCTGATCACAGAGGAACGGGATATCTACCCGGTGGTAAAAGTGTCACTCGATAAGGAATTGATCAGCGGGGAGACGGGCAGTCCCGGTCCTACACCGACAGAAGATATCATCATGAAGCCTTTGCCGTGAACAACTCAGATGAGCAGTTCCGGCCCTGCACCGACAGAAAATGCCAAATAGGGAGGACGTGCAGATAATATTACGATAGGAGAAAAATTATGTATTATTTACTGAAAGATATTCTTACCCTGAATCAAATCGCGATGCTTGGAGTATTGGTTTCTTTTCTTTTCTGTTTTGTGGCACTGAAATATCCCGTTTCTTTCCTGCCGCAGGATCAGGGACGAGCTTTTGCTGTCAACGGAGAGCAGTCGCGTGGAAAACTGCGGGGCGTCGGTCTGGGCTTCGTGTCCGTTTTCATTCTCTGTTCGCTGTTATTCCTTCCGCTGAGTCGGGAATATATCGTTTATTGCCTGCTGTTGTTTGCAATGATGGTGAGCGGGTATCTCGATGATGCGTCAGACACTCCCTGGAGTGACTACAAAAAGGGTGCGATTGATCTGGTTATTTCGGCTATGACGATGTGGACATTTCTGATCCATAACACGACAGATATAGTACTGTTTGGCAGTGTGATCCGGATACCTGTGCCGGTTTACTTTATTCTGGGTGTTGTGCTTCTGTGGGTCTCTGTCAATGTGACAAACTGTACGGACGGTGTGGATGGATTATGCGCCAGCCTCTGTATTATTGTGCTGGGTGGATATACTGTCCTGTTTTCGGGACAGCTACAGGAGTATGGTATTGCCAGCCTGCTGTTTATGTCGGTTCTGCTGGCCTATCTGTACTTTAATTCCAAGCCAAGTTCCATGCTGATGGGAGATGCCGGCTCGCGTGCGCTCGGCTTCTATCTGGCAGTCATCGCCATGAAATCACGTCATCCGTTTTCCTTTCTGCTGATGGCAGTTGTTATCATTGTCGATGGCGGGATCGGCCTGGTAAAGATCTTCCTGAAGCGTTTCCTGAAAATATCCATCTTGAAAAATACACTGACGCCTCTGCATGACCATGTGCGCAAAAATAAGGGGTGGTCAGATACTCAGGTAGTATTTCGGTTCTGTATTTTTCAGGTGATGTTTATCGCGCTGATGTACATATTGGTGTAACCGTTCCAGGTTGTATTTGCCTGCGTTACAGAAAAGTGGTATACTAAGACAACGAATATTCGGAAGAGAGGTACATGCGATGAAGAACAAAAAGGTAGTGTTGATTCCTGTTCTTATTATTATAGTAATTATTTTTGCCGTAGCTGCTGTTTTTTTGATCAGAAAATATAAGCCCAGCAGTAAAACAATGTCGCTACAGGATTATTACCAGGTGGAAGCGGGGCAGATTCCGATTATTCTTCAGGATGAGATCTATGAGGGCAAAGGGATTGAGGCAGAGGGACAAATCTATGTAGATATCAGCCTTGTTAAGAAGTATCTGAATTCCCGGTTCTATTGGGATGGTAATGAGAATCTGCTGTTGTATACGACGGCTACGAAGGTGATTTCTGCCTCGACGGGAAGCAATGATTTTTATAGTAACAAAAGCAAATCATCAAAGGACTATCCGATTGTACGTGTGGAGGGCGATACCGTCTATGTTGCGTTAGATTATATAAAGGATTATTCTGCTTTTGAATATAAGAAATTTGAAGAACCGAATCGTGTTGTGATTAATTACCGATTTAATGAGGAGGCAGATTACGCCAAGACAAAAAAGAAGGC
>CAYYGS010000010.1:7717-21774 GCA_964471335.1 uncultured Jutongia sp. | reverse complement strand
CATGGAATAATACCCTCTGTTAAAGTCATACCAGCCGAATCCCACCTTTCCGCTGGCAGCATCGCATTTGGATGTGGAATATGTATATTATGCGTAAGGTATGGAATTGCAAAATAAACCAAACACACTACCCCTATAATATTTAAGCATAAAAGAAGCCTCGAAAAGACTTTACTATCTTTCAAACATACCACCTCCGTAATCCTCATTTATCATGCTGCACTATGTTTCCGTATCCTCCGAATGCCCGCTCCCCTTACGCCTGCGCACGGCATCTGATAAAAGATACTCAATCTGGCCATTAATGGAGCGAAAATCATCTTCTGCCCATTTTGCCAGTTCGTTCCAGAGCGACGGAGAAAGGCGCAAAAGCACCTGCTTTTTCGCCTTCTCCTTATCTTTTACAGATTTCTCCTTTTTTCGAATCTCCTGCTCCAGGGCCTGCAGCCGCTCCAGACGCTTTTGCAGCTGCTCCTCCCTTTTAATGATCTCTTCCTCCTCCATATAAATCTCCATTCCGCCCCCTTCGGCAAGTGGCACAAATAGTATATTACCAGATTCTCCTATATCAATTATCGCAAATACAGAGCAATTGATCAATGTATTAGTATATACTTCCACTGTTTACGATCGGCTGCGCCTCCTGATGGCCGCACAGCACTACCAGCAAGTTACTCACCATCGCCGCCTTACGCTCATCATCCAGACTCACAACATCTTCCTTTTCCAACTGCTGAATCGCCATATCGACCATCCCAACGGCGCCCTCAACAATCTTCTTTCTCGCAGCAATGATAGCTGCCGCCTGCTGCCTCTGAAGCATTGCTACCGCAATCTCTTCTGCATAAGACAAATGCGTGATCCTCACCTCCTGCACCAGAATACCGGCATCCTCCACCCGCTTGCTCAATTCCTGCTGCATGCTGTCTGCGATTTCCTGACTGCTGCCCCGCAGTGTCTTTTCATGCTCTCCTTCGCCGTCCTCCTCCAGCAGGTCATACGGATACATTCTGGCAATATTACGTATCGTAGAATCGCATTGGATCGACAGAAAATCCGCATAGTTATCGACACACAGCAATGCACTGGTAGGATTGACCACACGCCAGATCACAACAGCGCCGATGATGATCGGATTTCCCAGTTCATCGTTGACCTTTTGCAGTTGGTTATTTAACGTCATAGTTTTCAGGGATAACTTTTTATTTTTTACAGGCCTTGCAAAAGGATTCGTGTAATAAAATCCCTCCTGCTTTATTGTACCATAATACTTACCAAATAATGTCAGCACCATCGCTTCGTTGGGATTAAGCACATGAAAGCCGGCCCACATCACACAAAACACAACAAACAGCACCGCTCCTGCAATGCCAAACATTGCACCTGCAATCGTACCCACTGTACTATGCATATTATTACATAAAGCACACATTGGGGCACATAAGAGAGCCAGTACTCCGACACCCAGAATAGCAAACACCATAACAAAACCATTTCTACGCGTAATCTCGCGCTCTTTCACTTCATTCTTTTTTTCTCTTTCCATCATTTTCCCTCTTTTCTGCCATTCTGGTACAATAACTCAAAAATATCCATTGTACCAGGCTGATACCTTTGCCATCATAACTGCTTTTCATTAAATGATATCATTTTGATATCACAATAATATCTCCTTTTGATGAATCTGTCAAGAAAAATTTTCCAAGGAAATATTTGACGGTAAATCCCCTTATCCGTTATAATACCGACTAGTACAATGAATATATTGAAAGCCCAATCACAGATCGAAAGCCCAATCTATGATTGAAAGCTCAATCACAGATTGGGCTGGCAGAAATGAGGAGAACCATGATTTTACAGTGCAGCCACATTGAGAAATCCTTTCAGGGAGAACCCATCCTGCAGGATATCTCTTTTCATATTAATGAGAACGATAAAACAGCGATTGTCGGCGTCAACGGCTCCGGCAAATCGACACTCCTGAAAATCCTGACCGGGGAATATCAGGCCGACAGCGGAGAGGTTCAGAAAAAAAACGGACTGACTGTTGGCTATCTGGCTCAGAACCAGGATTATACATCCGAACGAACCATGCTGGAGGAAATGCAGGATGCCAAAAAAGAGGTCATGGACCTGGAACAGAAAATCCAGGAACTGACTGACCGCATGAATGATGCGCAGGGCGATGCGCTGGAATCACTGATCCACCAATGTGACGAGCTGCGCCGCCGCTTCGACATGCAAAACGGCTATGCCTACCAGAGCGAACTCGTCGGCGTTCTGAAGGGACTCGGTTTTGAGGAAGAGGATTTTTCCAAATCGGTCAATACCCTGTCCGGCGGTGAGAGGACACGTGTCGCCCTGGGCAAAATGCTTCTCACCTCTCCCGACCTGATCATGCTGGATGAGCCTACCAACCATCTTGACATGAAGGCGATCCGCTGGCTGGAGGGCTATCTGGCCACCTACCGCGGTGCCGTTATTATCGTGGCACATGACCGCTATTTTCTGGACAAGATCGTGACGAGTGTCATAGAGATTCGTCAGCATAAATCCACCTCCTTTCCCGGCACCTATAGCCAATATTCGGAAAAGAGGCGCGCGCTTCTCGACGCACAGATGAAACAATATCTGAACCAGCAGGCGGAGATCAAGCATCAGGAGGAGGTCATCACAAAATTAAAATCTTTTAACCGCGAAAAATCAATTAAGCGTGCGGAAAGCCGTGAAAAAATGCTGGCCAAAGTGGAACGGATCGAAAAGCCTGTCGAAGAAAACACAAAAATGAATCTGCTCTTCTCCCCCCGCATACAGAGCGGCAACGATGTCCTATCCGTATCGGAACTTAGCAAACGCTTTGATTCACAGTTACTGTTCACCGACATCTCTTTCGATATCAAACGCGGGGAGCGCGTCGCCCTGATCGGCGACAACGGTACCGGCAAGACAACAATACTCAAAATCATCAACAATCTGTCTGAGGCAGACTCCGGCACTGTCCGGCTTGGAACCAATGTCGAAATCGGTTATTATGATCAGGCGCATCAGGTTCTGCATATGGATAAGACCGTCTTTGAAGAGATTCAGGACACATATCCACATATGAATAATACGCAGGTACGAAATACACTCGCCGCATTCCTCTTTACCGAGGACGATGTCTTCAAACAGGTTAAAAACCTGAGCGGCGGTGAGCAGGGACGACTCTCACTCGCCCGGCTGATGCTGTCCGACGCCAATTTTCTCATTTTAGACGAGCCGACCAACCATTTAGACATCGACTCCAAAGAAATACTCGAGCGGGCTCTGCAGCAATTCGAAGGGACCGTCCTCTATGTCTCACATGACCGTTATTTTATCAATCAGACAGCGACCCGTATCCTCGACCTGACACAAAAGCAAATCGTGAACTATATCGGGAATTATGACTATTATCTGGAAAAGAAGGAAGACACAGAACGGGCGCAGCTGCGATCAGCAGATTCTGTACAGGATAACGAGTCCAACCGTCCGAAAAACAGCGCCTTGTCCTGGCAGGAACAAAAAAAAGAGCAGGCAAAGCTGCGCAAGCTGGAAAACGAGGTCAAAAAAGCCGAGGAAGAAATTGAAGCGCTGGAGAACAGAAATGCTGAAATCGACAGCCAGCTAAACGATCCCGCCAACGGCACAAATGTCGCCCTGCTGACGGATCTTGCCAGAGAAAAAGAGGAAAACGAAAACCGCCTCCTCACGCTTATGGAAATATGGGAACAAAATGAAGCCCTGCTTCATTCTTATCCATTCCCCTGAATCTCAATACAGACAATTTCAGGATAATTAAACAGCCTCACCGGAATCACACTGTTTCCCATACCACGGCTTATATACATCGTCGTATCCTTCTTCTGAAATTGTCCGGCAGTATATTCAGGAAAAAAGCCCTGATCTGGTGCAATTAACGGTCCAATAAACGGCAACACCATCTGACCGCCATGTGCATGGCCCGTTAACACGAGATCAGCACCAGCATCACAATATTGATCGAAATACTGTGGTTCATGGGCAAGTACCACAGTAAGCTTATTTTTATCGCACGTTTCCATCATGGTACGCAATGTCGCATCATGCAAGCTATTATCGTCAAGTCCGATCAGCGTAAACGAATCATGCCCCCCATCAATGGAAACTTTTTCATTCGAAAGGATCACTGCCCCCGCATCCTTTATTCCCGCAAAAAGATTCTGCCTCTGCTCCTCATCCAACCAGTATTCATGATTACCCGTCACATAATAAACAGGATATCTTTTCGCAATTTCATTTACAAAGGTAATTGCAGTACTAATATTGGTATGGTTAGAATCCACAATATCACCTGTAATGACAACCATATCGGGCGCCAAACGTTCTATATCATTGAGTAATGTTTTATTATTTTTTCCAAAACATGCATTATGTAGATCTGATATTTGTACAATACGAAATTTATCCGCATTACTCGATGTTTTACTGCTTTTATATTGAAAGACATCAACCACGATATGATTATTTTGATACCATATAAAAATGAAGATAATGATAACTAAAAACAATGCAATAATGATCTTTTTCTTCTCTTTCATTATAATAATAAGTTTCTTCATCTAACCAATCCTTTAACATTAACCCCTGCAAAAATAGAAAAATCCTTCTATAACAACAAATCATGCCACTATAAAAGGACTTTCCTCCATAGAACTACTGCCTCAGCGCACCCCTACACCCGGATGCGATTTCGCTTTCCTCTTCTTTTTATTTTCATACATGCGGTCATCTGCAATTTTCAAATAGTTTTCCATCGTATGCTCGTCATCGGGTACTCCCATGTAATAACCAACACTGGCGCCAAACTGGTACTCCTTCTTCATGGATTCATTTGCACTGATGATAAATTCATCAAATAATGTAAGAAAACGATCCAGCTTCTCCTGCGAGTAATTCCTGCCCAATACGACATACTCATCTCCACCGGAGCGAATACAGATCTCTCCTTCACGGGAAGCATATGTCAGACCATTGGCAATCGTCGTAATACACACATCTCCCTCCTCATGTCCATACTCGTCATTCACCTGCTTCAGGCCATCCATATCGACCTCCATCACCATAAACTGCTCTTTACCTGCCTTGCAGTCCTGATAAAAACGCAAACCGTATTTCTCTAATCCGCGTCGGTTATACAGTCCTGTCAGCGTATCCCTGACATACAGATCACGCAGTTCCGAAACTACCTGCCCCAGACGTTCGCGCATGCGGATATTTTCCAGCATACTGTCCAGATGCAAAAACCATGACTTAATATTGACATTGTATGGCACATCATAATCCAGTTGTACAACGGCATATCCCATGTAATACTGTAAATAATGAACCGGCATAATATAAACCGGATCTTCATCCCTTGCAAATGCTTTCGGCAAAAGCTGGCAAATCGGAAAGCGTTCCTTTTCCATCCTTTCCCCATGATAGAGCCCCATCACCATTGTCACCATACAATCGCTTTTGCCATATCCTACCTCCGGCAGAGGAAGCTGTTTTTCCCAATGATCAGCCAGGCAAAGCGCAAAACTCTTAAAACCATTATCATGAAGCGCATAGCATGCCAGCTGATCCAGACTTTCCTCCATCGTCGAGGTATTTGACATCAGTGTGATCATGGTAGTAGCCGCTGTCTCCAGATAACACATCTTGTCCAATTTCTCGTATAATATATTACTGTACGCGAGATTGAAATCCTCTGCCTTCGCGCAGCCACATGACTGACGAAATACAATCTCCTCCGGCAGATAAATCTCCTCCTCCACCTCTTCTCCGGCCCACACCTTCTCCAATATTTCAATCGCACATTCTCCCATTGCCCTCACCGGTTGAGATACTGTCGTAAGAGACGGATGATTATATTTCCCCTCCTCTAAATCATCATATCCGGATACCAGAACCTGATCCGGAACCATAATTCCCTCCTTCTTCAGGGCTTCAATTACTGAGATCGCCATATAATCATTGGCACATATAATCGTCTGAGGCAGTCCTGTCTGTGAATGCATCATCTCCTGCACGATGTCCTCTCCACAATTCTTCCAGAAGTTTCCCCAATGTACCCTTCTCTCATCAAATGGAATATTATTCTTTTCCAATACCTCCTTATAGGTATTCAGACGATACAGAGAATGCGGGTTGTCTCTGGGCCCCGTCACAAGATCAATCCTCTCTGTATGGTGTACATCAATAAAGTGCTGGATCACACCTGCAAACGAGGTTTTATCGTCCACAAAGATCTGGTGAACGCCCGGCACTTCCATCGGCGTCCGGAAATTGACCACCGGAATCTTACAACGATTTCGTACCAGATCGCGAATTTCATCATACTGGGAGTGCGCGAAAGAATCATATAAAAAGATAATTCCATCTATAACATCCAGATTTGACAGACGAAAGATGGCCCTCTCTCCCTCATCATATTTCTGATTCGTCAATTCCTGCACATCCATAGTACTGTTATCACCAAAACAGGTAAAAAAGACAAGACGGTATCCTCTTGTCCTTCCTGCCGCCTCGATCGCCTTACGGAGCGCCGCATTGGACTCCGCATAAATATGCGGCATATAAACTGCTATTGTTCTCTTTTTTTTCTCCATTTCAGACCCTCTTTTCCTACATTACGCCGGAAACCACATAATATCCCTGCGTTTTTGCAACAAAAAAAGTCTCCTTCCGGTAACTGGCTGCCATTAATAATAAAACTATCACAGACCCTTTAGCTTTGCGTCCTTCCCTTTCGAAAAGTTTGCTATTGACTCTGAAAACCATCTTGATTTCCTAATTGTATTTTGTTATACACGTACTAATTTTATGGTTAAATTATATATTTTTTTCTTCCATGTGTCAATATTTTTTTGCAAATTTACCAAAATTTAATATATGATCCTTGATTTTTCTGCCAATTCGATTTTAGTGCGTTTATCCTGCCGGCGTCGTGATCTCTCTTGAATTCCAATCATAGAAATGATATGATAAAATCACAAAATAAGTGTAGAAATGAGGTGTCCTATGAATCCAATTTATGACAAATTAATGACATGTTATGACTGTTTCCGTCAAAAAATTGATTTCCAGCCACAAGTCGCCCTGGTTCTCGGCTCCGGTCTGGGAGACTTTGCCGCCGATATCCGGGTCGAAGCCACGCTCGACTACCATGAAATTGACGGCTTTCCGGTATCTACTGTTCCCGGACATCAGGGCCGGTATATCTTCGGTTATGTTGACGATGTTCCGATCGTATGTATGCAGGGGCGTGTCCACTATTACGAGGGCTATGAGATCAGTGACGTCGTTCTGCCTATTCGCCTGATGAAACTGATGGGCGCCCGGGTTCTCTTCCTCACCAACGCCTCCGGCGGCATCAATACCGAGTTCCACGCTGGAGATTTTATGCTGATCAAAGATCACATTGCCGATTTTATCCCCTCCCCCCTCATTGGTCCTAATATCGATGAACTGGGAGTGCGTTTCCCCGATATGAGTAATGTCTATGACCGGGAGCTTCGCTATCTTATAAAAAAGACAGCATTTCAACTGGATATTCCACTGCAGGAAGGCGTATATATCCAGCTGACCGGCCCCGCCTATGAAACACCGGCAGAGGTGCGGATGTGCCGCGCTCTCGGTGCGGATGCTGTCGGCATGAGTACCGCCTGTGAAGCCGTAGCCGCCAATCATATGGGCATGCAGATTTGCGGCATCTCCTGCATCTCTAATATGGCCTGCGGCATTACCGCCAATCCGTTGACACACCAGGAGGTACAGGAAACTGCCGACCGTGTTGCTCCACTCTTCAAGAAGCTGGTATCTGCTTGCATCCGTGAGATCGGAACCACACTGAAATAGTTTTCCTGTTTCCTAATTAAGCTCATTATGGACAACCACCTATTTATATAGTAGCATTCATACCAAACGAAAGGCAGGGAAATACAATGAATACAAGGATATATAATGCAAAACTGATCACCCTGGAGGGAGCTGATATTGACAAATCTCTCTCCGTCACCGAAGGAGAAGTACAGATACAGGGCAATTCCATTCTGTATGCCGGGCCCTCCCCGCATCCATCAGACATTGCATGGGACCGCGAAATCGATGCGGACGGCAATCTGATCCTGCCGGGCTTTAAGGATGCACATACGCATTCCGGTATGACCTTCCTGCGCTCCTACGCAGATGACCTTCCACTGCAGGAATGGCTGTACGAAAGAATCCTTCCTATGGAGGATGAACTGACTGCGGAAGACATATACTGGTGCTCCCGTCTCGCCATCCTGGAATATCTCACCAGCGGGATCACCGCAAATTTTGACATGTACAAGCAGCTCGACGCGATTGCCAGGGCATCTGTCGATTCTGGTTTTCGAACTGTGCTGTGTGGCAGCATCAATGATTTCGGCGGCACAGTAGACGATATGGAACAGGAATATCTCCATTTCAACGATTACAACGACCTGATTTCCTATCAGTTGGGATTTCACGCGGAATACACTACATCACAGAATATTCTGGAGGGCATGGCGGCACTCGGCAAGAAATATCAGGCACCGGTATATACACATAATTCAGAGACAAAAAAAGAAGTCGAGGAATGTATCGAACGCCACGGTATGACGCCGACTGCCTATCTTGACAGCCTTGATATGTTTGCATACGGCGGCGGCGGCTTCCACTGCGTACATATGACGGAAGAAGATCTGGAAATCTGCCGTGAGAAAAAGGTCTGGGTGGTAACGAATCCGGCATCCAATGTCAAACTGGCAAGCGGTATCGCTCCTCTTATGAAAATGGTAGAAAAGGGCATCGGCCTCGCCATTGGTACAGACGGCCCGGCCAGCAATAACTGTCTCGATATGTTCCGTGAAATGTATCTTGCCACCGCATTGCAGAAGGTATCAATCCCTGACGCCACAGCATTAAATGCAGGCATCGTCCTGACGATGGCAACGACAGGCGGCGCGGGAGCAATGGGGCTCACCGACTGTGATACCTTAAGTGCTGGCAAAAAAGCAGATCTGACCATGATTGATCTGCACCAGCCCAATATGCAGCCGCAAAACGGCATTGCAAAAAATATTGTATACAGTGGAAGTAAACAAAATATCAAAATGACAATGGTAAATGGAAAAATTCTGTATGAAGACGGCAAATTCTTTGTTGGCGCTGACCCGGAAGAGATCTACGCCAAAGCCGGTGAGACGATTCAGAGAATCCGGAAAATCAAAGGCGAATTATAGGATTCGTTTCTTCTTTAATATCAGGAACAGAATACCGCAGATTGTCACCGTAAGCACCGCGATAATCAGAAAGCCGTGCGGCGTATGTGCAAGCGGTACCCATTCGCTGCTGACATTCATTCCGTAAAATCCGGATATAATCGTCGGAATAGCCATAATGAGGGTAATTGATGTCAGATATTTCATGACATTATTCAATCGGTTATCAATAACCGAAGACATCAATTCCCTCGTTCCATTTAGAATATCCCGGTATATCACAGCCATCTCAATCGCCTGCTGATTCTCCACAATCACATCTCCCAGCAGATCCTTATCATCCGGATACTGCTCCAGCCTTTTATATCTTGTCAATCGGTCAAGCACCACCCCATTCGCACGAAGAGACGTCGCAAAATAAACGAGTGTTGACTCGAGTGCATGAAGATCAATCAGATCAATATCATCGGTATCCCCGCCAATCCGTTCCTCAATCTCAGTCCTCTTCTTATCAATAATACGCAACGCCCCCTGATATAGCGCTGCAACACGGAAAAGAATCTGATAGACGAAGCGAAGCTTCTTTTTTGTGCTGAACTCCTTCACCCTGCCGTTGACAAATGCCTGCAGGACAGGGGTATCCTCTGTACAGACTGTTATAATCGTATCCTTTGTCAATATAATACCGAGAGGCACTGTCGTATATGCCTCCTTATCATGACGGATCTCTGTCGTAGGGATATCCACCAGAATCAGGGTATACCCATCCTCCAGCTCAATACGCGATGTCTCCTCCTCATCGAGTGCAGCCAGCAGGTCCTGAATATCGACCTCTAATTTATGGGCGTACTCCTCCCCCTCACCCTCAGAAGGATTGACCATATTAATCCAGACTCCCTCTGTGATCTCGTTCTCTTCATGTATAATTCTGTCATCTGTTCGATATATTTTTACCAATGTAATCACACCTATCTATTTATTTTCCACTGTACCCTTACTATACCATGATTTATACTTTCACGACAAGCAATTCTGACAATCCTGTCTTTTTATATCAGCGATATTCCCTGCTCCTGCAGACGGCACTTAATCTGCTCCAAAAGCCTGTACCGTTCCTCCCAGTAATTACCGGTTGCCACCCACGCCTTCGCCTGCATCTTGATTCTGCCGGGATTTAGCTTATCTACAACAACAGTCATCGGCTTATCCTGACAGAGCTTCTCCTCCTTTTCCATCATCTCCAGCAGGATCTGGCGCACCAGACTCACATCACTGTCATATCCTACCATAAAATCAAGCACAAGGAAACGATACTCCTCCTGGGAAGTATTGACAATATTTCCATTCGACAGCACGCCATTGGGAATTACGATCACTTTATTGTCAGTCGTGACAATGTATGTATAAAAAATATCAATACTGCGTACGGTTCCCTCCACGCTGGCCGCCATAATGTAATCTCCCACACGAAACGGTTTGAGCAGAAGGATTAGTATGCCCCCGGCAAAATTCGCCAGGCTTCCCTGCAGCGCCAGACCAATCGCCAGCCCCGCAGATCCGAGGATCGCTACGATAGAACTGGTTCCCACACCGAGAATCCCCGCCACGACAACGATCAGAAAAATATGGAGCAGCACCTTAGCGAGAGACATCGTAAACTTGTGAACTCCCAGCTCTACATCTCTCCTGTCCATCCAACGGTCCAGAACCTTAAGCAGCAGACGGATCAACCTTTTTCCTATGAAATATATAACAAGCGCAAATAACAAAGTTCGCACAAGGTTCATAAGCGGTTCCCTCTGCGACAGAAGATACTGAATCAGGAAATTTGTCTTCTCTTCTGCTGAGGCATCAGAATTCATCTCCTCCACTACCGACTGCATATCGCCCGTCTGCGCGGCACAGCGTAGCACAGACCACCGAATGGCAGAATCTGTCACCGCCATCATTCCTTTGCTCTCCTTTCCTCATATCGGAACACACAAACGCCCAATGGCGGAACCTCTATTGTGATGGAGTCTTCCCGACCGTCCCATGTCACTGCCTTCGATGTCTTAACGCGGCGGTTTTCATGGCCGGAGCCGCCGAACTTCTCCGCATCACTGTTGAATATCTCTTTATATTTTCCCGCCAGAGGGACACCCACCTTGAAGTTTTCGTATAACACGGGTGTAAAGTTGCATACTACCAACAGCTTTTCTTCCTGATTGCTGCTGTAACGCATAAAAGTAATAATGCTGTGATCCGCATCCAGGCAGCTGAGCCATTCGAACCCTTCCTCTGCATAATCCTCTTCATACAGAGCAGGGTGCTTGATGTAAAATGCATTGAGTTGTCTGACATATTCCTGCAGTTTCTGGTGTTCCGGCTTCTCTGCCTCCTCCCACGGAAGGCTCTTCTTCTCGTTCCACTCTGCTGTCTGACCGAATTCCTGTCCCATAAAGAGAAGCTTCTTTCCCGGATGTACCATCATAAAGCCGTAGGCCGCCCGCAGATTCCCGAATTTCTGTTCAGGATCACCCGGCATTTTCGCGTACATAGACCCCTTCATGTGCACGACCTCATCATGGGAGAGCACAAGTACAAATTTCTCACTATAGGCATAGATCATACTAAACGTCAGCATGCCGTGACGTCCCTTGCGGAAGAGGGGGTCTGTCTGCATATAAGTGATGAAATCATTCATCCATCCCATATTCCACTTCATGTCAAAGCCGAGTCCATCTTCATTACAGTCACCTGTCACCTGCGGCCAGGCAGTTGACTCCTCTGCAATCAGCCAGGCTCCCGGACATTGCTTGTGGAATACTTTGCTCAGATTCTGCAGCAGCTCAATCGCCTCCAGGTTCTCGTTTCCGCCATACATATTCGGAATCCACTCGCCATCCTGCTTGCCATAATCCAAATAGAGCATACTGGCCACCGCATCCATACGAATACCGTCTGCATGATATTTGTCCACCCAGAAAAGCGCATTAGCAATCAGGAAATTGGCCACCTGCGGCCGTCCATAATTATAGATCAGCGTTCCCCAATGCGGATGCTCGCCCTGCCTGGGATCGTGATGCTCATACAGACATGTCCCATCAAACCGTGCCAGACCATTCGCGTCCTTGGGAAAATGCGCCGGCACCCAGTCAAGGATCACGCCAATCCCCTGCCGATGCATATAGTCCATAAAATACATGAAATCCTCCGGCGTACCATAACGTGACGTTACCGCATAATATCCCGTCACCTGATATCCCCACGACTCATCCAGAGGATGCTCCATCACCGGCATCAGCTCAATATGTGTGTAATTCATCTTCTTGACATACTCTGCCAGCATGGGTGCTATTTCCTTATAATTATAAAATTCCTGTTCACACGTAACGTCCCCATCCTCTTCGAGCATCTTCTTCTTCCAGGAACCAAGATGCACCTCATAAATAGATACCGGACGCTTCTCATACCCCTCCTTGTTCCTCTTCTGGATCCATTTATCATCTCTCCAGCGATAGCCCGACAGATTCCGGACAACACCGGCATTATCGGGACGTGTCTCACAGCCAAAACCGTAAGGGTCCGTCTTTAACACCACCGTCTTATAATCCAACTTGATCTCGTATTTATAAATCTCTCCCTCCGAAACACCCGGAATAAAGAGCGCAAAGATGCCGGAATCTCCCAGACTGCACATCTGGTGGCATCTGCCGTCCCAATGATTAAAATCTCCCACCACGCTCACACGAACAGCATTCGGCGCCCAGACCGCAAAATGCGTCCCCGCAACCTCTTCTGCCTTCGCCTTCTCCGGAGATGCATCCCAGACCGGCTCCGCATCATCCATAATGCCCGACACTACCATCGGGTGTGCCCCCAGATAATCATATACCGAATAATGGATTCCATTTGCAAAACGCTTTAAATGATTCGCGCCAATCAGATCCGGATATAAATACGGATCCTCGCGTACAACTTCCGATCCATCCTGATACGTGACAATATAAGAATACGCCAAAAGCTTCTTACCCGGCATCAGCACGGCAAACACTCCCTCTGAATCTGCCTGCTCCATCGGATAAAGCTTCCCATCTTTCTTCGTCTTAAGAATCACACTGTACGCCTCCGGAAAAAAGGCCTGTACCAGAAAACCGCCCCGGACCTTATGTGCCCCCAATATCTTCTCCGGATGCTTCTCCTCCGAGTAAACAACCGCCTCGATCTCTGCCCAATCCATCAAATTATATAGTTTCTTCTCCATTTTTCTCCTCCATATCTGCTTCCTCGTCTATATCCGCCATGTCTGTTTTCTCGTCTATATCCGCTATCTCCATTCCCTCCTCCGTATCCTCTATGTCCGTTTCCTCCTCTATATCCACTTCCTCCGGCATATATGGAGCAAAGACCGGCTCCAGAGCCAATGAAAGCACAAGCATATAGCATCCTGGCAAAAAAATTAAATATAGCGGCCAAAACTCAGCATATCCCACCGCCATTGTAAACATCACCAGCGTCACAGTCAGCATGAACAGAGTATGTCCCGGATGGCGCACCGCCAGTACGGCGGCATTTTTTAACAGCCCTCCCAGCTTCATTTCAAAGCGGGACAATACCGCAAAGGAATAAATCATCAAGATCATCTCCATAAGCATCAACGCGGAGCACACACCAGCCGCCACAGCATACGCCTGAAACCTCAGGCCTATGATCAGATATAATGCGTAACCTGTCAGCAGCCAGGCAGCTAACAGGATCAGCCAGGCGGCAGTCCCCGTCTTAAAGTTCAAACGCATGCTGTGA
>CAYYGS010000010.1:0-7707 GCA_964471335.1 uncultured Jutongia sp. | reverse complement strand
CTGTGAAAAAATTCTTTCATCAGCGTTGATCCTCTGTCTTTACGAATCACCTTCACCGATGTATAGTAAAGCGCCGTCCATGCCGCCCCGATCGTAATGATCGGAATACAGCAAATCAAAAACAATATATTCATCCAGACAAGGTCAACCAACTTCCCCAAAAATACAACCGGTTTGCTGTTTGCAAATCTCTCCATAATCCTTTTACACCTTCTGACTCTATTTGTATGATAGAAACCAAATCACACTTTCTTTACACATTTTATATTTTGTGTATAAACAATCCACTTCGCAGCTTCGGTTCAAACCAGGTTGATTTCGGCGGCATCAAAAGTCCGGCATCTGCCACATCAAACAATTCCCCAATTGACGTAGGATACATGGCAAAAGCCAGCTTCATATCACTGTCTGCCCTCCTCTTCAGCTCTTCCGGCCCGCGAATCCCTCCCACAAAATCAATGCGGTCATCTGTACGCGGGTCATGAATCCCGAGGATTGGCTCTAAAATATAATCCTGCAGCAGGGAAACATCCAGGGACTTCACGGCATCCTTCACAGCCCTCATCTCCTCCGATGCACGAAGCAGATACCATTCCCCTTCCAGATACATTGTAAACTCTCCCTTTGCCTCCGGCGTCGCCACCGTCTCTCCAAGGCGCTTCACAGAAACAACCTGTTCGAGACGCTTCAGAAACTCCTCTGCCGTCAGGCCGTTTAAATCCTTCACTACCCTGTTATAGTCCATAATCATCAACTGGTCGTCCGGAAAGAGAACCGACAGAAAATAATTAAACTCCTCTGCTCCATCATAGCCCGGATGACCATCTCTTCTTTTAAGTCCTACCTTCACTGCAGATGCCGCACGGTGATGGCCGTCTGCAATATAGATCTCCTGTATCGCCGCAAAGGAACTTCGAATCGTCTCTACCTGTTCATTATCATCTATTTTCCAGACTGCATGTCCCACTCCATCCGGCGCCGTAAAATCATATAATGGCTTCTGCTCTTCCATTACCCGGCTGACCACCTCATTAATAGACGGACAGGAACGATATGCCAGGAAGATGGGCCCTGTCTGCGCACTGAGCGTATCCACATGGCGGATGCGGTCCTGTTCCTTCTCTTCTCTTGTATTTTCATGTTTTTTAATCACATTATTTAAATAATCATCTAACGCAGCACATGCCACAATTCCTGTCTGCGTCCTCCCATTCATCGTTAATCTGTAAATGTAATACCCTTCTGTCGTATCTGTCTGATAAATATTGTCTTTCTCCATCTGCTCCAGAAGCTCTCTCGCCTTCTGATACACACGCTCATCATAAGTATCTACAGAATCGGGAAACTGCGTCTCCGCTCTGTCAATTTTCAAAAAGGACAAGGACTCTCTCTCCGTCTCTGCCTTCGCCTCCTGTCGGTTGTACACATCATAGGGCAAAGCAGCTACACGGCTCGCATACTTCTCATCTGGTCTCACCGCTGTAAACGGTCTGATCTGTGCCATAATTTACCTCTTTTCTGCATTTTATAACGCCATGATGTCGGGGTCAAAAGCGCCAGCATCATTTAATAAAGAAACATTAAAGTGTCAAAGGGATCTTTGGACAACCCAAACACAACCCCTTCCTATACATTGTATCAGTATATCAGAAAGAAGCAAAAAAACATATCCTTTTTCCAAAAAAAATAACACTTATTATTAAAATTTTGTTATACTGGTAGAATGATGTTTGAGTTTTGAAAGGAGATCCCATCAAACTATGGAGACACCTGTTACTATTGCAGAAACAGACCGTTTAATCCTCCGGGAGCTGACTCCCGAAGATTTCGATGATTTATATCAGATCTGCCAGGACCCCGCAGTCGCAAAATATATCGACAGCGGGGATCATAAAGAGACAGAATTTGCCAAACTGACAGCTTATATTACATATGTCTATGCTTTTTACGGTTTCGGCCTGTGGGGCGTATTTGACCGCACCACGGGAAAACTGATCGGACGCTGCGGCGTTGAACTGCAGACGGTTGATGAAAAGACTGAAATCATGCTGTCCTACCTGCTGCACCGGGATTACTGGGATCAGGGCTTTGCCACCGAGAGCTGCCAGGCCGTATTCCAATATGCCAAAGAGGAACTCGACATCCATCGCATTATCGCTGTGATTAATGTCACAAATAATCGCTCTATCCACACGGCCGCCCGTCTGGGAATGACAGAAGAAAAGAGGCTACGCTATCAGGACCAGGACTGCCTGTTGTATTCTATATCTATATAACTGTTTTCCTTAATGATATTTTTTGATACAAATCCGTTCAATACAGGAAATCAACAAGTATAGTCCTGTGGATATGATACACAGGATGACAATGGAAAGGAGAACATAGTCCAGCTTAAATACCTGACTGCCATAGACGATCAGATATCCCAATCCGGCCTTTGCCGCCAGAAATTCACCAATAATGACACCTACGAGTGTCAGGCCGATATCTACTTTCATAATACTGATGATCGCCGGAATGTTGCCGGGCAGGATCAGTTTGCACAGAATATCCCTCCGATTCCCACCAAGAGTCTGGATCAGCTTGATTTTTTCAGGTTCCATCTCCTGAAAAGAATTGTACAGGGTAATGGTCGTTCCGAAGACGGCCACAGATACAGCGGCCACGATAATCGTCTTCATATTGTTGCCGAGCCAGACAATGAAAACGGGCGCCAGAGCCGTCTTTGGCAAGCTGTTCAGCACTACAAGATAAGGCTCTAATATTCTGGCAAGGGATTCATTCCACCATAGAAGCACGGCCAACAGGATTCCCAGTACGATGACAAGAAAGAAGCTGACGAAAGTCTCTCCCAGCGTGATACCAATATGATAGAAGATCAGGTGTTCCCTGACCATCTGGACGAAGCAAAGTGCAATCCGAGAGGGGCTGCTAAAGATAAATGCGTCGATCCATTTCATTCTGGCGGCCGTTTCCCAGGCAGCGATAAAAAATACGAGCAGCAGAATGCGGTAGAAAATAATTTTTCTTTTTTGTCTGACAGCATTTCGCATAAATTCTTCCTGCTTTTTACTCATGACGGTTTAACTCCTTCCATACCTGATTAAAATAATCCCGGAATTCCGGAGCGCTTCTGGCGTGAAATGGTGTGCGGCCTTCCGGACACGTCAGGGAGACGATAATTTCACAGGAGACCGTGCATGGACGCGAAGACAGCACAATGACGCGGTCTGCCATGCTAATTGCCTCCGAAATATCATGTGTAATAAGAAGCGCTGTCTTTTTTTCTTTTTTAAGAATCTTCCAGATATCATCAGACACAGATAAACGCGTCTGATAATCCAGCGCAGAAAACGGTTCATCCAGAAGCAAAAGATCCGGCTGCAAAATGAGAGTACGTATCAGCGCCGCCCGCTGCCGCATGCCGCCGGATAACTGTCCCGGCTTGGCATCGCGGAATCCCACCAAGCCATAGTTATTCAGAAGATGATCAATTTCCAGATAAAGCTCCTGCGAAAAGGTATCCTGTATCTCCGGTCCCAGTGCAATATTTTTCCGGGTCGTTCTCCATTCAAGCAGATGATCTTTTTGGAACATATATCCGATTTTTTTACCGGGACTCAGGATAATCTCCCCTTCATCGGGAGTCAGAAGATTGCAGATCAACGACAGCAGAGTGGATTTTCCGCATCCGCTGGGCCCCACAATTGCCACAAATTCGCCGGATTGGATCGAAAAATTAATATGGTCTAAAACCTGTGTCTCTCCCTGCAGTGTATGATAGGCATAGGAGAGATCATGAATGTGTAACAGCTCTTTCATAGTGATCCTCATTTCTGCAAGCGCCTTAGTAATAAAAATATATGCCGAAAAAATTTTTATGTGAAAACAAAGAGTTCCAGAATATTTTTTGATTGTTCTGGGATAATAGTACAATGAATCACTTAAATGCAGCATTTTCACACAGCAATTCGTGTCTGCGCTGCAAAGCCATACATGGATCTATCATATATGGCTTGACACGAATTGCAATATGCACAAAAAGCAGCGCAGAAATGAGGGTAATTATGAGAAAAAGAGCATTAGTTTTAGGCGCGGTACTTGCATTATCTGCAATGACATTTGTAGGATGCGGTTCTAATGATATGAATAATTCCACGACGGATCAGGAATCCTCCAGCCCGGCAGTGAATGACGGGACAGGTGATCAGCCGCAGGCATCGGATGATGGCAGCATTACCAATGATCTGGAGAATGGCGCTGATGATGTGATCGATGGAGCCGGCGACGCATTGAGAGATGCCGGCGATGCCGCTGGTGATGCCGTAGATGATCTTGACGGTGATACCACGAATAACAGAAATAATGCGACAGCTACCGATGCAAATAAAAGATAAAAATGATCTATATAGCAACAGGACATGCCATCCATGCTTAAATGCATGGATAACATGTCCCGATTTTTTCATAAATATTTTACATATCTTACTCTGTATACTTGTCCACGCGGTCAAATTCCGCCAGAATCTCAGCATCCGGCTCCTTCGTGCACAGGCTGACCACGACGATCAGAATCAGACTCACGGCAAAGCCAACCAGCAGAGAATAAATCCCTGTATATGTCGCCAGTGTAACGCCTTTCACAAGCGGAATATAATCCCAAATGATTACTGTCAGCCCTCCGGAGATAATACCTGTCACCGTTCCCGGCAGATTTGCACGCTTCCAGAACAGCGCACACACAACAGCCGGACCGAAAGCAGATCCCAAACCTGCCCACGCATCAGACACGAGTCCCATAATACTGGAGTCAGGATCCCACGCAATCAGAAAAGCCAGCACTGCCACAACGATTACCGTGATACGGCTCACACGCAGCAGCTTTTTATCCTCTGCATCCGGCCTGAGGATATTCTTATAAATATCCTTCGAGACTGAGGAAGAGCACACCAGAAGCTGGGAATCTGCCGTAGACATAATCGCCGCCAGAATACCGCACAAAAAGATACCTCCGATAAATGCCATGTGTGTATCGACCGTAAACACCTTGTCAATCATTGCAATAAATACACTCTCTGTGCTGGCCTGTCCCTTTGTCCCCAAAATCGTCGGAAACAGATACGCACGTCCCAGCACACCAATGATACAAGCCGCTACCAGGGAAATAAAACACCAGATGATTGCGATGATGCTTGATTTCCTGATCTCTTTCTCACTGCGGATCGCCATAAAACGTACAAGTACATGCGGCATACCGCAATAACCCAGTCCCCATGCCAATTGTGATAAAATCTCTATAAACTTATACGGCCTGCCTCCATTGGAAAAAAGGCTCATATAATCCTGATAAGATCCTGTGTAACCAGCGGCAGCATTCCCCTGCTCCACCAGTGTCGAAAAGTCACCACTCAATAATGCATACGCCATGATCGGTACAAGCATCAATCCGATCAGCATCAAAGTCCCCTGCACAAAATCTGTCGTACAGACTGCCAGAAAACCACCCATAAATGTATAGGCAAGGATTACCACTGCGCCGATCAGCAGCGCCACATGGTAATCAATATGAAATACCGTATTAAAAAGCTTTCCGCCAGAAGCCAGTGCAGATGCCGTATACACAAGGAAAAAGATAATGATAACAACAGACGAAATCGTCAGCAGTATCTTCTTTTTATCATGAAAACGGTTCTCAAAAAATTCCGGCAGCGTCATAGAGTTATCAGCCACAATCGTATATCTTCTGAGACGTTTGGAAATCACAAGCCAGTTAGCCACCGTTCCAACAAATAATCCGATAGCAATCCACACCTGGCCGGTACCCAGTGCATAGATCGAACCCGGCAGTCCCATCAGCAGCCATCCGCTCATATCAGACGCCTGTGCAGACAGGGCCGCTACCCAGCTGTTTAATCCGCGCCCTCCCAGAAAATAATCCTCTGTGTTCTTTGTTTTTTTCATAGACCATACACCGATGCATATCATGAAGACCAGATAGGCTGCGAATGCAATCATGATGGCTATTCTGTTTCCATCCAATATTTTATCCTCCAATCTGTTTGTACTCTATGTCTATAGCTTTATGCGTACAGACTTTCTCAGTATACCCTACAAGCCCTGATCTCGTCAAGCATGCCGGAGGATTCCATCGTTCAGGAAATGATCTTATGACGATACTCCAGACGGAGCTTATCCGTCAAAAGCGCCATAAATTCTGAATTTGTCGGCTTGCCCTTTCCGGCACAGACCGTATTACCAAACACGTCCTCCAGCACCTCCATATTTCCTCTACGCCAGGCAACCTCTATGGCATGACGTATTGTACGTTCCACACTGCTGGAAGTTGTCCTGTACTTTTTTGCGATCGACGGATACAAAAATTTTGTAATGTACTGTAACATATTTCTGTCGTAATACGACATCATAATACCCTCCCGAATATACTGATATCCCTTAATATGCGACGGAATACCAATTTCCAACAGGATATTCGTCACATCTCTCTCCAGATCTCCGGAATAATTATATCCCGGCCGCAGGGCTGCCTGTGCCTCTTCCCTCGGCATATCCGCCTTCGGATCAGTTTTCCTGATGCTCTCACCCTCTCCTATTCCCCATCGCTCATACTCCTGCACGTTATGTACGGTATTTGTATTTTTCTTCTGCACCATCCCTTCGCCGATTTGATGGATTCTCTCAAGCAATACACTGTTGGAAACCGGCTTCATCATATAATAATCAGCTCCACAACGCAGTGCCTCTTCTACCATATACGACATCCGCAGAGCTGTCTGTATAATAACAACGGGCTTTCTGTCCATTTTCTGACGATCCAGCTCCTCCAGGATACCGATTCCGTCAAGTCCCGGCAAAATCATATCCATCACAACAATATCCGGCCTGTTCTTTTGAATCGCTTCCAGTGCCTTTTTGCCGTCTCCCGTAGAAAATTGAACACAAATTCCGTTTTCCTCCATTGTTTTTACTTTACTTTCTCTTTCCTGTACATTGTTGTCCGCAATAATCACATTAAATTTGGGTTCTTTCATAGAATCACCATTCCTTTCCTGCATCACACAATGACTGTCCCCCTCAGAACAAAACATCATGATACTACTTTCTTCCTCCATCAACACGATTCCATCTTCTTTGACAAATAATATTATATACTCGCTTTCTTGCGAAAACAGGAAAATAATCAGAATTATAAGGGAATTTATAGAAAATTTCGCTGATTTTGTATAAATTTATTTAATAATGCTGTTCTGTTTTCAGCCCAGCTATAGTCCAACAGATATTCTCCAATATACTGTCCGCTCGCCTCCTCGCTGCCATCCAGCATCTCATATAAATCACATTGGAAACTATCTGCATTCACACTTCGGTTTCCTCGTTCCACAATAATCATGTCCTCTGCGTCATATGCCTTCAGCTCCTTTTGCAATGTCCTGACCAGCTTACTACACAGATTTTGTGTTGCTTCATCATTTGGCCGGTCCTCCCACAGCACGCTGATCATCTGATCTGTCGTCACTGCACCTCCCCGCCTGTCAATCAGAAAAGCCAAAAGCTCCTTTGCTTTTGCACTTTTAAACATAATCGGCTTTCCATCTACAAATACATCAAAATAGCCAAAAGTTCTCGCCTGAATCCGCTTCTTTCTGCGTTTTGACAAAAGTCTCGCCGTTTCTACCGCATATCTCAACT
>CAYYGS010000009.1:0-22313 GCA_964471335.1 uncultured Jutongia sp. | reverse complement strand
GCAAACGGTAAATCACAAGGTATGCCAAGTTCTGTTGTAGATCAAAATGAAGAAGAAGCAGAAAAGGAAATTACCAATGCAACCGCAGGAGAAATCATCCCTGTTAGCGTTAAGCCTACTCCTCCTACCACTAATAACAATACTCCTAGTAGTCCTAAAACTAAGGAAAAAGGTAAAACAAAGCAGGAATTCGACTGGCTGCAACGGTATATTGATGCCGCCGCGAAGCGTGTTGACATCCTTAATTCTAAGCTGGAAAATCTATTCTCTTTTAAAGGTAAAAACAATAACCTGACAAAACAGATCAAGGAACTGTACAAGGAATTAAACGGTTATAAAAAACAAGCAAAGATTTACCAGAACAAGGCAGATTCTTACGGGAAGAAAAATATAAAAGACAAAAAACTTCGCAAAAGGATTAAAAGCGGAAAAGTAAAAGGAAATTATGAGGATCTTGTCGAAAAATATGGTGATGGTAAAGCCAAAAAAATCACCAAGTATCAGGAATTAATTGACAAAGCGAATGAAGCAGAAGATTCAGTCGATAAAACAATCTCTACCATCCTGGAACGGAACAATGATATGCTGGACAATATTACTTCATGGTATGATACCCTGTTAGATAAGATTAACTCTGTTCAGGACAGGATACAGTCCAAGATTGACCTTACTGCAAAGATCAGGGGAATGACTGGCGGCGCAGAGGTAGGTAATGCAGGACAATACAAAAATCTGATGCAATCCCAGTCTAATGAGATCTCGAAGGTAAAAAAGGAACGCTCCAAGGCGGAAAAGCAGTACGATAAGACGATCAAGCAAAACGCCGAGGCAATGAAAAAGGCCGGAAAGAGTAATAAAGAGATCAAGGCGTATAAGGATAAAACAAATGCTGAAAAAGAAACTGCGTTAAACAAATATGATGCGCAGATCAACCAGATCTATTCTGATATGCTGGATGCAGCCGCGGCGATGGCAGATATCCCAATTGCAAAAGCGGAGGCTGCTGTTGAGAAGCTTGGCGAGGAATTCGATTCTCTTTCTCGTACCCTATCCCTGACATCCGGATATGTCAATGACGCAAATATCGCATATGCAAAGTCTGTTTATGATTCACAGAATCAAAATAAGTGGGAGCAGTATCAGGAAAATGTAGGCTCACTGCAAGAAGCAGAAAACAATAAGGCTGGCTATGAAGCGCAGCTTGCCGAAAAGGGAATTGATGCAAAAAACATAAATAAGGCTACAGATCTGACAAAATACGGTAAGGAAGAATCTCAAATCATATCCAACTACCTTGCAAGCTGTGAAGCGGTAACAACGGCACAGAAAAATGTCGCAGACAGTTGTTATGATTATCAGCAGACCGTAAAAGAGAATGCAAAAGCACTGGCTGATCTGACAAATACTTATTATGATAACAACCGGGACGACATTGACTATGACAGAAACAATATTAACAGCCGTCTTGAAAATGCGACCAGCGAAGAAGAAAAGTTAGCCCTGATCGATGAGGATAAAAGGCTGGCAAGGGAAAGCGTGACGAATGAAAGAAACCGCGAGAGCGAGTTTATGTCAAAGTCCATTGTACATGAAATCGGTGCGGAACTTGATAAGCTTCCTGACGAGCAAAGACAGGCCGCATGGGATCTGTTTAACCAGGAAATGAAATTTGACCCGAATACGGGGACATATGACTGGACAAGCATTATCTCTGATGATACGTTTAAGAAACTGAATGATATGTTTACGGAAAACGGTATTAAGAACGGTGTGGATTTGTTGGAACAACACCAGACGAGTGCTGTTGAATATAAAAAGGCAAAGAAAACCGCAGACTCCGAAGAAATAAATCTTCCAAATGTAATAGCCGAAGACGAAGTTAAAGCATTCAATATCATTGATAAAGGGTTTGAACGTACCATTGCCGGGATTGAAGACAATATTCACGAAATGGACAACGCAATGGCTATTTCCGAGGCAAACGGGAATTTCATTACCGCCTCCTTCTATAAGGATCAGGAAAAACTGCAGAAGGAAGAACTTGCGGTTAGAGAACAACAGGCAGAAGCATTGCGGAATGAACTGGAAAACAGCGGAATTGCAGTCGACAGCGACCGTTGGTATGAACTGAAAGACCGTATAAATGAAGCAGACAAAGCTGTTTCCGACATGAATGTGACCCTGGCGCAGACAAAGAAGAATGCGCGTGAAGCTTCATGGGAAGCCATTGATAAGAAATATGAACCTCTCCTCGATCAGATACAGGGCAATATTGACGGTATTAACCGATCCATATCGACTGCAGAAAACACAGGCAACTTCGTGACAGCTTCTTACTATGAAGACACCCTGAAACATCAACAGGAAGAATACACAACAAGAGACCAGAAGATCAGGGAAAAAGAAGCCGAACTTGACCGTCAGGTAAGGGAAGAAAACCTTGCGTACGGTGGTGAAGAATGGCGAAAAAAGAAGAAAGAAATTGAAGACGAAAAGGCGGCAAATGAAGATTTAGCCGTATCCATGACTCAGACAGCCAAAAGCATACGGGAAGCAAACCGGGAGCTGGATGACTTTGCGCGTGGTCTGATCGAAGGAATCAATGAGGAAGCGGACTTCTATCAGGGACTGGTCGGACGCGAAAAGCAGTTCGATGAGAACGGAAACCTGACAGATTACGGAAAAGCAAACATGGCTCTCTCCCTTGACCAGATGACAAATGACATCGAAACAGTTAGAAATCTGAATGAGTCTTTAGAAAAACTGGACGAAGCGTATGCCAGTGGGGAAATCGGGCAGAAAGAGTATATGGAACAAAAGGATGAGCTGCTAAAACAACAACGTGATGCCATCAATGGCTATTATGATGAAGTCGATGCAGTTAAGTCCCTTATCGAAGATGGCTTGAATGCAGAGATGGATGCCATGAATGATCTGATTAGTAAATACAAGGATGCCATGAGTGAGGCAAAATCCCTGCGCGACTATCAGAATTCCATCGAGGAGCATACGAAAAAAATCGCTTCCCTTGAAAAACAGAGAAGTGTGCTGAGTATGCAGGATACGGAGGAAGCACGTTCCAAATTACAGGCGATTGAGGTCGAGCTTGCCGATGCACGCAAGGATCTGGAAGAGACAGAATACGATAAATATCTGGAAGATCAGGAATCTATGCTGGACAGGATGTCAAGTGATTTTGAGGATTTCATGGAATCACAGCTGGACAATATTGACAGCCTGATTAATCAGGTTATCGACGGACTGACAGGTGACACTGATAGCATTTATACAATACTGAAAAGTTTGTCTGATAAATGGGGAATTGATCTCAGTGATACTTTGGGTAATGAAGTGAAAAGCGGCGAATATGCAGAAACTCCAACGGAAAATAAACCACTTCCTGCTTCCGGTGTTGGGAATATTACAAATAATTATGCAGAGGGAAAGAGGGAAGAGGCAAATAAACAGACAACTTCTAAATCTGAAACGACTTCCAAATCTGAAACATCCTCCCCTGCTTCATCTGGATATAAAAAAATAGCAGAAGAAGAATATCTTAAGAGGAAGAACAATGCGCTAAATATCGTAAAGGCTGCAAGCCTATCCACCACAGAATCTAAAAGTTATAAGGATTCTAAATTCAATGAAGCTTTTCATAATGAAACTGGAAAATATCTGATGGGTGAGATATATAAGGCTTTATCTGAAGTATATGGTGAAACAGGAACAGGACTGTTTGATGCGATGCGCAGCGATGGTATTTTCGAAGAGATGAAGAAGCTGGGTAAATTCGCCACCGGAGGAATTGCGAAAATCAAACCTGACGACGAAGACGGACTCGCATGGGTACGCAATGGGGAAGGATTGATTCGTCCGGAGGATGTACCAGTTATTCAGGAATTATTAGCTTCTATGACGGATATTAACCATGTAATGGATCGTATGATTCCAATGCAGAGTATCCCAACTCAAAATATTCCTGTCTCGATTCAGAAAGAGATAACCGCGTCAAATATCGGGACGATACAGCAGACATTCAACCTGCCAAATGTAACAGATACAGACAGCTTTATCAAAACAGTGCAGACTGACCCCAAGATGAAACGGTTTATGGGTGATTTATTCGTAGACCATCTCAGGGGCGGCAACAATAACATGAAATATTAAAAATCAAAGTATTAAAAACGTGGGCGGTACATTTTGTGCCGCCTTGATTTAGAAATGAGGTAACTATGACAGATAAGAAAAAGATTACGATCTTATTGGAAACAAACGAGCAGCTGCAGGAAGAGAAAAAGCAGTTAGAACGGGAAAATGAAGAATTAAGACTGCAGCTTGACGATAAAACGGCAGCAAATAAACTGGTTAAGAAATATAAGAAGGAACAGAAAAAATTACTGGATGATCTGTGGCACCTGAAAAAGAAGTATGAGCAGGAATTGATGAGCATACGAAAAGTAAGGAATGACTACAGAAAGATGTCCAAGCGTTATTTGAATGATACCAGGGTCAAAAGTAGATAGCAATGCGTGTTTACACGCAATTTGCTATCTACTGGCTTGACCCGCCAAACACCGACATGAAGCAGATTTGCTTGCAAATATGCGGGAATGGAGGTGTTTGCAGGATTGCGAAAATTGCGAAGCAATGTAGCAATCCGTAGCATCAGTTGGGGGCAAAATACCTTTTGATCCCAACATCATTTAATATAGATAGTTAAATATAGGAAGAAGGTGTAATATCGATGATTCATGCCAGCAATTTTGAATTTAATGGGATCTGTGCAAACGATATCGGCTATACAATTGTTAATTTTGATGGGATAAGTACCGGAGAACAGGATTATGAGGATATCATTGTGTATAACACATCAAAGGCGTCAAATAATCCACAGACGGTGATACACGGATCTCATACAGAGACACCGAAAACTTTTAGCTTTCAGATCATGAAAAACCGATACTCCTCTCCCACTCCTATCCTGCCGGCAGAACAGGCTTTTCTGAAACGGTGGTTGGAAAAAAAGGACGGGTATCACTATCTTCATTTCCCGGAAAAGGGATACGATGATATTTATTATTATTGCACGATCAATGTCAAATGGTACAAAATCGGTTCGGAAATTTACGGAGCGACCCTGTATGTTACATGCGATTCTGCCAATGCCTATTCCGGCATACAAAGTTTTGAAATAAAGAATTTTTCCAATGGTGCTACCTTCCAGATCTACAACGATTCTGATGATGTTGGCCAAATTGAAATGCTGCAAATTGAAATAGTAACAAAAGGCGATGGGAATATATATATCACAAATAATATGGATTTACTGTATTCTTACAGAGAAGACATTTTGTCTATGGAAAACGAAGACGATTTGTCTATGAAAAATAAATATGGTATGTCTATTAAAAATTGTAAACATAATGAAACAATCATTATTAATGGCATTACAAAACAGATTAAGAGTGTTCGTCCAATGTCATCTCACACTTATTTATTTGATGATTACAATTACAATCCACTCCACTTAATCAATATGGATAGCTCTGTTACAGATGCTGACGGAAACAGGGATTATTTTGCAGACAGGCGCATTAACGTAATAAAAAATGAAGGGATACCGTGTGATTTAAGTTTTGCATATCGAACGATACGGACGGGGGTGATTTAGCGTGAGCAATGTTTTTCAGGACAAAAACATAGTTTTTAAATACAATAGAAATAAGGATCTTTCGATCGTTCCACCAAAGGTGTTTCTTAAAACAAAGACTTTGAAAAGAATCGGACTCATTGATCCTGTTTTTGAATTAGAAGTTGTTACAAATTTTAATGAACCAAACACCTGCTCTTTCACGATCCATAAAAAGAATAATGGTGTGGATATGTCATGCTTTGACCGCATTAAAAATTTGTCTGTTATTGAAATACAGGGATTTGGATTGTTTCAGATTGATGTCACGACAGTAGACGAATACGATACTTCCAAAAAGATTACGGGTACTGCCCTGCAGGAATCAGAACTGAGCCAGCTGGATTGTACGCTTGAGATTAACACGGAATCTGACATTTCCAGATCAGATTATGACAAAGAGTATCCTACTTTGTTTTATCGCGACCTTAGCACCCTTCCTACAGAGGAAGAAAAGAAAAAATGTCAGGAATCCTCCCTGTTGCACCGTATCCTGACATACGCTCCACTCTATTCGATCGGGCATGTTGATGACAGTCTGATGGGGATTTGCAGGGAGTTTTCCTGTGAAAATTCATACGTTTGGGATTTCCTTCAGGATGTGGCTGAGGAAGTCGGCTGCGTCTTTATCTGTGATCCCTTTTCCCGTACGATTAATGCCTATGATCTGAAGGATCACTGTACAAAATGCGGCGGCAGGCACATTATCGACGGTGAATGCGCAGCCTGCGGAAAGGATGGCGAGATAGAACCCGGATACGGATTAAATACTTCGGTATATGTGGACACGACAACGATTGCACAAAGCATTGAGGATTCCGTCGATACATCACAGATCAAGAACTGTTTTAAACTGGTTGCCGGGGATGATGTAATCACGAACCGGATTGGGCAGAGATTGATTGGAAATTCGAATTACCTCTGGAATTTTTCTGAGGATCAAATCAATGAATTCTCAGACGAACTACGTGATAAGTGGTTGGAATACCCCGATCATGTGAAGAAATACCAAGAGGAATTTGATGCCAAGTGGAATATATATAATGATGCAGTAAATAAAAAGTTATATTGGGAGTCCGGCAAATCACCCGTGATTGAAGTGCCAAGAGATTCCAATGATTCTCCAGACTATAAGGCGCAATGTGAAAAAATCTATGAAGAGATATGTGAGAAGATCCCATATTACGTGATCGGTTCCAAGAATGCCGTATTATCCACGGTTGCTAAAAATATTCTGCGGTTTGCCAATTTTATCTGCCCGCAGGGATATAAGGTAGAATACCAGAGAGACAACACAGGAAAAGAAAGAATTTCCTGTGAGACTGAGAAAGAAGACAACATAAATGTTATTAAATCTTTTACAGGTTATTTATATATCTATCTGGCAAACTGCAAAGATGATAATCAGGAAGATAAGTATTTTTATGAAAGCCCCGCCTGGAAATTAGATGTAATTCCCGGATATGATAAAATCGCAACAGATGAAAACGGAAATGAGATTTTCACCCATAATTATTATCTGTATCTGAAACAAATGATCGACTATAAGATGGCAAATTCTGATGTTACTTTTGAGCCGAAATATGATACAGATTATAGTGATGATGCAGAAAATCACAAAGACGATTCCGATTATTACATCAATTATTTTAAAGAATATTCCATTCACCGTCTGAATTCCTTTAAAGATGCCTATGACTTGTGTACAACAATTCTGCTTGAACTGGATGCTGACCTTGCCACAAATGAGGCGCAAAAGGCATATAACTATTTTGTTGATGAAAATTCAAAAAAGGTATCGTCACAGACGATGTATGAGCGTTTAATGGAGAAATATCAGAAATTTTCAGAATGCATCTATAACATTATCAAAGAATATACTGGTTATGTAGAAAAGGAAGAAGAAAAAATTGAAGAGGCAAAAAGGGAAATCAAAAGAATCAATGAAGCATGTAATATCAAAAACTATCTTGGCAGCGAGGAATTATACAATGAGCTGATTTCCTTTAAACGGGTGCAAACATATGAAAACCCTAACTTCACTTCTAATGTAATAGATGAAGCGACATTGATGGAAAATATCGAAGAGTTTATCCTTGCTGCAAAGGAAGAGATTGCAACAGCCTGTGAGTTTCAGCACAATGTCCCGATCTCGATGGCGAATCTGCTGACCCTGACCGATTACGAAGATGTTTTTGAGGTATTTGCGCTGGGAAATTACATCAACACGAAAATTAATGGTGAACTGGTAAAACTTCGGATTATTTCCATCCCCTTTCGTTTCGACCAGATTGAATCATGCGAGGTTGTATTTTCTGATGCACTGGTGGGAAACCAGCGGCTGAAAGATATCCACAGAGAACAGCATAAGTCCTCTTCCATTGCTAGCAGTTTTGATTACGTACAGAAGCAAACCACAAAAAATGATGTGAAGCTGGACTCCTTCTCCAAGATGTTTTCTGATGGATTGAATGCGACAAAAACTATGATCATGAATGCGGATGATATTTCCACCAAAATAGATAATCATGGAATCCTGACAAGGCAACTTGATTTAAATACGGGGGAATATTTACCGGAGCAGATCATCATAACCAATGGCACAATTGGCTATACGGCTGATAACTGGAGTACGATAAAATCTGCTTTTGGAAAGTTTTTCTGGAATGGGGAATACCGGTATGGCTTAATTGGTGAGGCGATTGTCGGCAAATTATTTGCCGGGGATAATCTTACAATTGGCGATGAAGCAGGAAATGTAAGGATCACGAAAGATGGAATTACGTTAAAGGGTGGTAGCATTACATGGGATGAACCCATGGAAATGAAAGGCGTAGATGGATTAAAAAAAGCTTTAGACGGTATTGATGACAGCATAAAAGATCTTAAAGGATCCTTAGACGATATCGCAGCAGATAATAAATTGACTCCATCGGAAAAAGAGCAACTAAATATCAGCTGGTTAGAGATTCAGAAAGAGTATGAAAAAATAGTAGAAGTATGCGAAAGTGAAATATATAAAATAACTTTTGCACAATCGTCAGGCACCAATGAATCTGCAAAATATCAAACATATAAGGACTCTTATGATACACTACAGAATTATTTAGCAGGTGATAATGGTTTACTGGAATCTTTAAACACGACAAGTGATATAGTTTCTGATACATTTAAAAGTAACTTTTCTGTATACTTTGATGCAAGAGAAGACTTGAATGATACTATTAGAAATGTAATATCCAAAGAACACGCAAAAACAATTAGTAAAGAAAATATAGATGCTTTCAAAAAAAATGTCGCAGAATGGATTACAGGAGACGCTACAACTAAAATTGATTCAACGAGCGTATTTGCTCCTAAAATAGGGGGAGGATATTTATATATCTGTAATAAGAATGGATATTCTGTTGAAATAAATCCGTTGGGAACAAATTTTACTGGGCATAACGGCGACTATATATTTAATATCGCTAAAAATAAAGATGTCATTATGGGTGTTGATACAAATGGAAACGGTTATTTTAAGGGAGATATAACGGGCTCTACAATCGCGGGTTCTATAATCGAAGGAAGCGAAATTTCTGGAGGTACGATTACTAGTGTAAGTGATAAAAACAGAAAAGTTGTATTAGAAAATGGAACAATTCAATTTGGAAACATAAAAATTACCAACAATCTGTTAATGAATTATAAAAATGATGAAAATTTTTCCAATGCATTAAATTTTTCTTCCACATATAATAATGCTGAATTTGGATTTAGATGGTGGAAAAATGATGACACAGGGAAATCATTTGTAAACCTTATATCGGCAAAAGAACGTCCGTTAAATATTGGTGAAACAGATTATCCTATTCATAATATTATAATTAATGGTACGATATCTGATTCTTCTAACTCCTATCTTAATATAGGCGGCGAAGGATTACGTGTTAAAAACATAGAAGCATCTGGCAATATCACAACGAATGGTAATATTACAGCATCCAATAATAACTCAAATGCAACAGTAAAAGCTGATAAAGCCGAGTTTAAATCAACCTTAATTGGGGATCTGCTCAGTATAAATACAGTTATTGATACTACTAATACAAATCATATGATATTTGGCGATAAGTCTAACCAAAATGAACAATTGAAATTTATATTTACCGGAAATGAATTTGGATTAATCATTGAACCAGTAAATAATGGTACATGTTGTTTGGGAGAACCTAACAGTCGCTTCAAATATATATATGCCAATGCATATAATGAAGTATCAGACAGAAAAGAAAAAAAAGACATTGAATATTTTGACAGTTCAGACGCAATCCAATTGATCAATCAGTTAAAGCCCGCACGGTATAAATTCAAAGATAATACGTATGGGAAAACCCATTATGGACTGATTGCACAGGATGTCGAGGATAGTCTTCTGGAGCTTGGGTGGGACCGTTGTGATTTTGCAGGACTGGTAAAATCCCCAATTGATAAAGAAACGGAAGGATTTGATAAACCTGAAGAAAATTACTTTTACAGCTTGAGATATAATGATTTTATATCTCCACTCATCTCCTACTGCCAGAACTTATATGAAGAACTTCAGAAACAGAAAGAAGAAATACAGAAACTAAAAAACAGTCTGTGATATTTTTATCCGGACTGTTTTTATTGTGAGGTGATTATTATAAATATCATAAAAAAAGAAATTAACTTAAATGTACGTTATCCCAGTAATTACCAGATCATACATGCGATGCAGGGCGACCATGATTCCATAGAAATCACAGCCACAATCTATGATGGAAATGATAAATACAACATTAATTGCGATATGATTGAAATAGAATGTATTACGCCAAAACGGGTAAAAAAATCTATCAAGGTAACGAACCATACGGAAAACACAGTAACCTTTACCTTAGATAAAAACGTGCTGTCAGAAGAGGGAAAACATGAATTTGTAATACGTTTTATGGAAAAGCCAAATGTATCCCTGACGACTTTCCCTGCTGTCATCTATGTCGTACAGGCTCCCATTGGTGAACTCACTGACAAAGAATTTACAACGATTACAGAATTGGTATTCGAGACAAAGGGTTATCTTAATGAAACGATAGATCATTACAACAAACTGATTGCCGAAAAGGAATCCATAGATAATTCTTTAAATTTAAAAGCTCCAATAAACAGCCCGGCATTAGAAGGCACACCAACTGCACCTACTGCTACAGCTGGAACAAATACAGAACAGATTGCTACAACTGCATTCACACAGACTGCTGTCTCAAATCACGACACATCTTCTACAGCACACACTGATATCCGCGATCTGATCACTGAACTGACAACAAGATTAAATGCATTGGCTGATACTGACGACACAACATTAGATCAATTGAGTGAGATTGTAGCATATATCAGGAATAACAACTCACTGATTGAAGGTATCACTACGAGCAAAGTAAATGTTGCGGACATTGTGGATAATCTCACATCTACTACAGTAAACAAACCTTTATCTGCAAAACAGGGAAAGGTTTTGAAGGATTTAATCGATACAGTAACAAATAACGCCCTGATAAAAACAGGGGGCACTGTCACAGGAACACTTACCATAGACGGAGAACTCGTGCTGGGCAGCACCCCTTCTGCAAAAGTCGGCGGTATATGGATTACATAGGAAAGGAGTGTATCATGGGCTACTTAGCATATCATGACAGTATTACTTCTCGTGTATTATCTGGAAATGAATATACCAATCCATCCTATGGAACTGTAAAATTAAATGTCAGAATCGGCACTGGTACGAATGATATTGTAAAATATGGATTTACAACAGATGTATCAGCCAGCCAATATTGCGGATTGGCATTTCATGTTAATGGGAAGACAGCAAGAATTGGAAGGACAAGCAGCAGATCTGCCAGCTCCTCTTCCAGCATAAACACGGCTGCGACCGTAGCAGGGTATCATTCCTCGTCACAATATACAACCAGTAATACAGGTTCAATAGTGACTACATATAATAATAAGACGACAATTGATGATTCTGTATCATCAAAAACATCGGAGTATACCCGTGCTTCTGTATACAGTACAACGCGAGATTTTATTCTTAATCCCAATCCTGCAACCTATCAGCATACATTAATAAAATCAGGATATGTCTGTACAACATCCGTATCAACTACATTAGGATTAAACCCGGCGGATACACTCTCCAGCAGGATATACAGCAGTATGACCAGCACAAGAAATGTTAACCGTACACTGACAAGTGCTTTTCCAATAAGCTACAGTACGATTACCAGCAGTTATGGACAAAAACAAGGTGCAACATATAGTACAACGGTCAGCCTTAGCAGCAGCACACCTGCCACATCCTCAAACAGCACATTAGTGCGTAGCGGCACAATGACAACTACCGGAGTTTATCAGACAAATAATACGATGCATACACTGGGATCATCCTATGTCTATAGTACAACTAGCGGGTTTGCTACTATGTCTTCCCTAACGACAAACAGTACCAGGCTGTATGCTGGTTCTTTTGTAAGTACAGGAACAAAAAGCGCCTCATCAACCGCTTCCAAAACATACACTACAGGCGCAAATACTACTAAAATAGCTACTGACAGCAGCACTGGAAGTACTGCAGCAACGCGTTCCACATCTACTGTTGGATGGGATGCAGGGCCAATTAATACGGACGCCACATATTATTCCATTTCTAAAACTTCTAATACAGAAGTATATACAAATGCAGGCAGCGGTACAAATCAATCCGTTATTACAGCATCTAATACTGTTGCGACCAGATCAAGCACAAAAACGGTATCAACTACACGCGCCCTGTCAAAATATTCGTCTACTTCACATTATACCATTGCTTCACGGACGGCTATCTCACACACTGGAACTACCGTACTTAATATTGCTTCAACATCTTCTTTGCTTACTACTACATCATCTGTCCGCTCGATTAAGAGAACAACTACTGTAAATGTACATCAAGGAATGGTAAGTCCAGTAATGACGGTAACTTATGGAACAAAAACATTTTCGCAATCCGTCACAAAAACTGCTTATGCTGGAGCTTCTTCTATCATACCTCACTTCCTGTCTTCGACTACGGTAAGTCTTTATTATGGAACAAGCCTTTTTACCAGTTATAATTATACTATAGCAACCGGTACCTGTTATTCCTACCCTACCGGTACCGGTGTTATCGGTATGTCCAGCACAACAATAACGACAAGTGATGTAACAACATTATCCTCTTTCAGTGCAACAAAAACAAATATAACAACTTCTGGCGGTAAAAGCTGGAGTTGGAATACTTCTTCGTCTGTTACCAAATATAGCAGCAGTTTTACCATGACAAATGATGCATCTGTGTATAGTCTCAGAAAAAGTATCGGATATCTGTATTCTACCGGAAGTTATCAGACAAACTACGTCACAACCGGCTATATCTGCCAATACACCAGCAATAACTGGAAACCCATCTCTATGTATTCCGGCGGCTATGCTACAGACAGCTACTCAAGAGCCAGCAGTTACACCTCAGTATCCGCGACAACATCGTATCCTCTGACCAGTTACCGTTATACCTTTACCGGGAGTACCAGTTCATCTTCCCATAATTTCAACATATGATGTCGAGGTCAAAAGGGGCTTTTGACCCCGGCATCAATATATAGCATTAAAACTAACAGGGGGTATTTATGTCAAGAAAAATATATAACTTAGGAGCAGGTCTCAACCTGGGAAACCGTTTTTCCTGCCATCCCTATGCCACCTTAGGTATACCGAAAGAAGGCAGCGCGTGGCAGACCGCATGGGGCGCGCAAAGAATTACAAAAGCATATATTCAGAAAATCAGACAGCATGGCTTCCATACTGTCAAACTGCCCGTAACATGGTACCCCCATCTGTCGGAATCTGAAAAGACAATCTCTCCCTGGTTTATGAAACAGTTACGCGAGGTAATCCAATGGATTTTAGAGGAAGATATGTTCTGCATCGTCAGTTCACATCACGATGCAGACTGGATTGAATCCGGCAATCGGGAAGAGGTGAAGGATAAATACTGCTCCATGTGGAACTGCATTTCCAATGCACTTTACGATCTGCCGGATTCTGTATTATACGAATCACTAAATGAAGTTGGATACAACGAGTTCGATCCGAACTGGACATCCATAACCTATGATTTGAACCAAATCTGTTATCAGACTGTGAGAGGACGGGAAGGTTATTCCAGGACTATTATTATGGAGGGGAAATGGTCTGATATTTTTACAACATATATGGAATTTGGTATGCAGGAGAAATATCAGAATATAATGATTGGCGTCCATTTTTATGAGCCGTGGAAATTTACCATCCCAAAAGAGGGGTATGATGTAACAGTAAAATACGACGAAGCTGCTATAAAAGAACGGCTGAACACATTATCAAAAATAAAAGAAAAATATCATATACCTGTCATTATGACAGAGACAGGATGTAACCTGTACCATCGGGACAAAAGCTATCTCTTAAACTGGCTGAGGCTTGTGTATAATGCATGTGCAGAAAATGGCGTGCCTGTCATGCTATGGGATAACGGGCTTTCTGGAGAAAGTTTAATAAACCCGTCATCTTATGAGTTTGAGTATCCCGAGATAAAGGAAATCATCCGTAAATTCAACAGTACATTAAATATTTAACCGCCCCGGCGCAGGATGTTACGGCCGGGAAATACATTTGAGGAGGAAAATTTCATGGGACATGTAACGACAAAAATATCTGCCGTAATACCGGCATACTCCGATAAAAGCATTGTAAATAATTCTGTAATCGGGCTTGCGACTCAGTGGATTCCTGATGGCACATTTCAGCTGGAAATCATTATTGTCAATGATAACGATAAAAAACATGGACAGTATGACTGGTATCTAACGGAAGAATTCCGCAGGTTAATCAAGCCGAACATTTCCATACGCATCATTGAGAATGACAAAAATCTGGGACAGGGAATGAGCCGCAATATCGGTATAAAAGCAGCCTCCAGCGACTGGATTGTACTGTGTGATGAGGATGATATCTATGCGCCAAACGCCATATACCGGTTCTGGACTGTACTGGAAAGAGAATACATGGCGGGGGAAGAAAAGCTTCCAGTCTCTGTCATCGCAGCACCTCTCTATGGATTTGACCGGGATGATTTCCGTCAGATTATTCCGAGCAACAGTATCTGGGTCAATAGTAAACTGTATAACCGTCAATTTCTGGTAAAACATAATATATGGTTCCCGGAGGGAGACAATTCGCACCGAAGCGAAGACTACCCTTTTATCCGCTGCCTGGACTATGCTGTTGCACATGACAAAACCTATAAACGAATTGACTTTACGGAAGATGCAGACACCTTCTACTGGTGGGTTCCCAATTACAATTCCAGAAGCCGCTGTGATGAACATTACGGCTCCCTGCTTGCCGGATATACAATGCGGAGCAGTAATATTATCTTTGAGTTCTTTGACAATTTCAACCGGAAAAATAACATCATTGCAGAAAATGATGAATATATGAAGCATGAAATCCTGAATATGACGGCCTATGGTTTTTATAACTATTTATGGTTTATCCGGGATCTTGCCTGCGGATGGAAGGATTGCAAAAAGGAATATTGGAACATCCTGGCAGCCGCGGTAAGGGATTTGAGAAAAAAGCTGCTCGTATACTGGGATGAGATTGTACCCAGCGACGTAACAGATATGTTATACGGCGTAAAAAACAGGAGCGACTGCCGATTTGTGGAATCATGGATTGGCAGCTTTGAAGATTTTGTAGAAAAGGGACACAAGACATTAGACATGTCGTTCGAAGAAATCCGGAATTATGCGGACACACTGCAATTTGATGAGGCGAACCATGAAGTACACAGCTCTTATGTACAGGCATGGGTAAAGAGACATCACTCTGAGATGGCGGGAGTATAACAATTCTTTATGACTCTTCCTTATCGAACAAATAGTTCAGGGTAGCAGACAAATAGTCTGCTACCCTTTTTTTTACGATTTCACAGGCATTATTCACACCCTTTTATACCTTCGGGTCCGTCGGATCGTAATACCGTTTTGATCCCGCCTTACCAATTTTTTTCGCCTTTGGCTTCGCCAGCGGATACTTTGCTGCCTTGTCATAATACAGGGAAACATGGCAGCGGTATGCATGATCATAAATCCATTTGGCATCCTCTACTTGCAAACGGATACACCCATGCGATGCACTCTTTCCCAACTTCTCGTACTCTGCCTTTTGCAGGGAATACTCGTCTCCATACCGGGTGTAGACCACGGAATGGAACAGATATGGCCCTGAAATCCGGGTACAATACTGCCCTACACTGTTATAACGCAATACATGCCATTCTCCGGCACGGCTCAGACGGTAATAATTGCCGGTAATCGTCCGATGTCCGGGCATACCACCCGAACAGATCATCGCTTTCACCGGTATGGTATAGCCCTTATTCCCATCCTTGGCATAGATCATAACCATATTCTTGCTGAGATTGACTTCAATGCGAAAAGAGGTATCGCTTTTTAACTGGTTTGTCACGTCCAGTTTCCGTTTTCCATTCCTGTCAAAATATAATTTGTAATTCTTCCCATTCAGCTTCACATACTTCCACTGTTTCGTAATAGCATAACCCTTATTATTAAAATAATAGCCATCACCATCAATGGTCCGATACCCTTTTGCCCGTTTTCCATTTTTTAAAATATAATATTTTTTTCCCTCCGGCGTTATATTCCACCCCTTAAGAACCGGTGTCGGCGTAGGCTCCTGTGTTATAACAGGAGGATTTATTCCCCCCGGTGTACTCGTTAATGCCGGTGTATCAGTTGCAATTGATGAGCCTGTCGCAACTTCTGTATTTGTGTAAGCCTCAGCCCTATAGAAATCATCCCTTTGCAAACACAGGATAACATAAAATAACAGACTCATTCCTAAAATAAATCCTGCTGCCCATCTTTTGTTCATTCTAATCCCCCTCGTTCTCTCTATGTTCTGTGTACATTTCCCCAGCTCTTACTAAATCTTCTTTCCATCCTGAAAGGCAGTTCCTAACAACCGTCACATTTTGCTGTTTGTTTGACTGCCATAATAAATCCTCCTGCCTTATTTCAATTTATTGTATTCTTCCGCATCTACTGATACTTTGGTTTGTAGACTTTTTTTACCTTAATTTTTTTAATCTTGCTCCATTTGCTTTGATATACTTGATATACTCCTCCTTTATTTGTTTGGAAATATGAACGCATCTGAAATTTGTAGGTTCCTTTATCCAGTACGTAAAATGTAGTTACATGACTTCTGTCTGACCGCCTTGAGATTGTATTCCATCGTTCTCCAGGTTTTTTATAACGAATTACATATTTGTAAGCATTTTTTGGTATTTTTAACGCAGTAACAACAACTTTATTATATTCATACTCGTATGTTTTTTCCTTAAATTGCACAGAAAACTTTGGTGGCTTTCCCTTGATAACCTTCTTTTTGCCTGCACTTGGCTTTTTGGTCATGACAGGCTCTGGTGTATCGATTGGCTCTAATGTATCGGTAGGCTCTGGTGTGCTGGTAGCTTTTGGTGTGTTAGCAGCCTCTGATGTGTTGGTAGGTTTTGGTGTGTTGGTTAACCCTGGTGTATTGGTTATCTCCGGCGTGCTGGTTATCTCTGGTGTATTGGTAGACTCCGGCGTGCTGGTTATCTCTGGTGTATTGGTAGACTCCGGCGTATTGGTTATCTCTGGTGTCTGTGTCGCATCCACATCATTTGCCTGGCCGTCACCATTAGTATTCTCCTGCCTGTATTGCCCATATTCTACAAAATCCCAGGCTGTGACACCATCTTTTATAGATGGGCTGTTAAGACTGATTGATGTTTCTTCTGCTCTGGATACATTGGCCGGGAATACCGATATGGCAGATACAAGCAATGCACTGCTTAACAATATCGCTGTTAATGCTTTCCATTTTCTCATTATAAATGTCCTCCTTCGTTAACTTGCATTTCCAAATATTCAATAATGAATGGCATCATTCTGTAAAATGCATAAATACGTCTTTGGTGTCACATTGCGGTAGCAGGAAAGAGTATTGTCCCCCATGCTCACCGTATTTTGACATATATGTATACATTGTAGTATATCTGGAGTACTTTTTCAAGATTTTCCTATACATGGCAAAAACCCCTGTAAATGGCATATCCACGCCACTTACAAGGGTTCTCATTCCAGGTGTCTTTTTATGAATCACACTATGAAATTTTCTTTTACTTTATAACCGCTTTTTTTGCTTTTCCTGACTTAGCAAACACTTTTTTATAAGCCTTGACCTTCTTGTTTGGCACATCGATTACAAGCTTCTTCGAAGTATTCTTGAATACATTCTTTCCTACGGATTTTACCTTTGAAGAAACTATGACTACCTTCTTCAGCTTCTTACAACCACTGAATGCATTTACGCCAATTTTGGTTAACTTCTTAGAATCAATATTTACCGATTTTAACTTTTTACAACCCATAAATGCTCTTGAGCCAATCTTTGTAACCTTGTCACCGATAACTATTTTCTTGACAGGACCATACTTCTTTGCCACATCATTTCTGATCGCAACAATATTGTAAAACTGTGTTCCCAATTTCACCTGATTTTTAATTTGAATTGTTTTTAAACCTCTATTTGCCACACGATATACTTCTACTTTATTTACAGCATCACCAATCAACGTAGATTTTGTGATTCGATATGTATAATTTCCTACCGTGAAAATATATCCGAACCGAACCTGTTTATCCCATGTGGCAGATGTAGGATTCGTAATATAGTTGATAACTTGTGTTCCTCCAGTATTATAAGATGGTGTTCCATACTGTACATCATTTGCATTTGGTGTCGGGCTTACACCTGGAGTTGCGCTTGGGATTGGACTTGTACTTGCATTTGGTGCCTGACTCGGGCTTGTACTTGCATTTGGTGCCTGGCTTGTACTTGCATCCGGTGTCTGACTCGGATCTGCACTTGCATTCGGATCCTGGCTTGGGCCTGCACTTGCATTCGGATCCTGGCTCGGGCCTGCACTTGCATTCGGATCCTGGCTCGGGCTTGTACTTGCATTCGGATCCTGGCTCGGGCTTGTACTTGCGTTCGGATCCTGGCTCGGGCTTGTACTTGCATCCGGTCCCTGACTCGGAGATGAACTCGGTGTTGGATCTTCTTTCTGCACATTCTGACCGACATTCTTATCCGGTGAAGCCGGTTCGCCATTCACATTTCCACTATTTGTAGAACCTGTGATGTTGCTGTCATCTCCTTTAGGAGTTTCGTTAACTCCAACCAAACCACCTGTTGTAGCTTCGTCTTTACCGGTAACATCACCTTTGTTCTCTGAGTTCGAGATATTTCCCTCATTTTTGCCGGCAAGACCACCGACGTTTTTGTCACCGGTAACACTACCTTCGTTCCTTGCATCCGAAATATTTCCCTTGTTTTCACCGGCAATACCACCAACATTTTCTTTGCCTTCAACATCACCCTTGTTTACACAATTGTCTTTAATGTCACCATTATTGCTGCCGGCAATACCACCGACGTTTTTGTCTCCCGATACGTCACCATTGTTTGTTGAATTCGAAATGGTACCGTCATTTTCACCGGCAATACCACCAACATTTTCTTTGCCGGTAACATTGCCCGCGTTCTCTGTGTTCGAGATAGTTCCCTCAGCATCATTTTTGCCGGCAATGCCACCGACGTTTTTCTCACCGTCAACACTACCTGTGTTCCTTGCATCCGAAATATTTCCCTGATTTTCACCAGCAATACCACCAACATTTTCTTTGCCTTTAACATCACCATTGTTTAGACAATCGTCTTTAATGTCACCCTTGTTGATGCCGGCAATACCGCCGACATTGTTGTCTCCCGATACGTCACCATTGTTTGTTGACTTGGAAATGGTACCGTTATTCTCACCGGAAATACCACCTATGTTGCTTGAAGGAATCGTCCCTCCATTCCCATCAGGAAGCTCAACACCCTTAACTTCTCCATCGTTTGTGCACCCCTTTACGATGCTGTCCTCGGTAGAGTTAGTTCCTGTTATACCGCCAACATTTTTATTTCCTGTTACATCTGCACCATTTGTCGAATCTTTTACTGAACCGGCATTGTCACCGGCGATACCGCCCACATTTTCTTTTCCCTTAATTTCAATTTTTTGATCATCTTTACCGGTGCCAAGGCTTGTACAGCCACCAATGTCACCTTCATTTTTGCCGGCAATAGCACCGACATTCACTCCACCGGTAACATTTGCAGAATTCTTTGCATTCGAAATGCTTCCTGTGTTCCATCCGCATACGCCACCAATATTGACGCCATACTCACCACCGTCAACCTCACCTTGATTGTAAACGGAAGCATAGTCCTCATCTGCGGCAATATATCCCGCATTAGAACCAACAATACCACCAACATTTTGACTTCCTGCAACCGTTCCGTAATTGTATGTTCCAATGTCATGTCCACAGAAACCACTCTTATTGATAGAACCGGCCACACCGCCGACATTAATATTACCCATTATACTTCCGTGATTTTCAGAGGTATAAATGCGTGCGGTTTCTTTCGTTGTTTTATCCGTTCCTAAAGAACCGACAAGACCACCAACACATTCTGAAGTTCCGGTAACGGAAACATAATTCATGCAATGTTCTATCGTGCCATCGTCCAAACAACCTACAATTCCACCGACGCAGTTTGCACCCTTGATTACACCGACACCTGTTCCTTTTGTTTTACCGTCTGTCTCTGCCTCCTCGTCATTATTATATACCCTTACAAAGTACAGTGCCCCTTCTGAAGAAAGGTATCCGACAACACCACCAACATTGGTAGTATTCGAACCATTCTTATTCTCAATCGTAGGCTGAACGACTCTAACATTATCAAAATCGACGTCATCACCAGTTATTTTTCCGGCAACGGTACCTACGTTTGTTCCCGTTGCACTTACCTTGATGTTAACAAAATAAATATCATCAACTCTAACACTGCAATTCAACTCACCAAAAATACCAACATTAGATACTGAGTCTACCGTAAGATTTTTGACTGCACAACCTTGTCCATCCACATATAACTCTATCGACTTCGTGTTAATATTGATAGGTTTCCAACCTGACACCGCAGATAAATCAATATCATTCGTGATTTCTATCGTAATACGACTTGTATTTTCATTATCATATTTGGGGATTTCTGTTTGTAAATTCCTAAATTCTGTAGCGTTACTGACAGATAAAACCACCTCATTGTTTCCAGCCTTCGGGGTAACGTCAGAACCCAGGGCATACGCACGGAAATCCTGAAGTCCGCTAAGCACCATCGCTACAGCCAACACTACTGCCAATGGCTTTTTGAAGATTTTCTTCTTACTTTGCTTTTTCATAATTTCTCCTTTCTTTTTTACAATGTAAAACTTTAACATCTCAATCTAATGATGCAGGGACTTTTGACCCTGGCATTATTTAGCAATTATACCATCTTTTTGGGTTCATGTAAAGCAGACATTCGCAATTTCGCAATCGCTAGGATAAACGCATCAATTCCTCAATTGAAGCATTTCTTGTTGTATTCTCTTCACATCATCTGTTGTAAGATTAGAAATGTATCCTGCAATCTGTTCTACAGAAAATTTTCCCTCTTTCAACATCTTAACCGCTATCTCTTTTGAGTTCTCATATTTCTCACTCCTGATATAGTCCAACAGGATTTCTTCTTCATCATACATTGCTAACATAATAGCCTCAACCTCCTTTTCTCGTTCTAATAAATACTCTGCTAATATATTTTCATCTATACAGATACGAATGGTTTCCAAAATCGCCGTCCGAGTTTTTCCATATTTCTTTCTCTGCTCATCATAAACCTTAGCAAAAGTTACATACTGGCTAATAATATCATCTTTACCACTACCATAGAGAACTTTTACACGCACATCCAAAAAGCATTCTTCCCCATTAAAAAATTCTTCGGAAAGACTCATATATTCCGGATGTTCCTTCTTTTCTCCAGTAAATACGACATATAATTCTGGTTTAGGAAATGCGACTTTCGCTTTTTTATAAATATTCTGGTTTGTCTTTCGAAAATAATCCTGATAAGTAGTCATCAAATACATCAGACTACGCATGATAATATTTTCCGTCCACGTTGCTTGACTCTCTACAAGAATAAGCAAACGATCCCCTCTGCGGAAACCGAGGTCATTATAAATGCCATCTGTCATAATATTATGAATTGTAATATCCGACAGTTCATTTTCGGTCACCTCTGTATCCTCCGGATGTAGTGTCTTATACAACTGAAGCAAATACTTTTTTTCCTTAAAGAGATTGGTGAAAACACTATCCTTAATGGTATGTTTCGCAGCCTCTGCCTCCTTTATTCTGTTTTCTACTGCATTTACTTCATTATTTTTCATTTTGTCACCTCATAACCAGAGTCAGAAACCACTCACGGTTCCGTCCTCTCTTCTAATTATACAAAAGGTTTTCAGATACTTCAAGCACTATTTCCC
>CAYYGS010000008.1:0-22494 GCA_964471335.1 uncultured Jutongia sp. | reverse complement strand
ATCATTCCATATACATCTTTTCTTCCAAAGCCTATGGATGTATAAAGACAATATTCATTTACCCTGCTTCGCATAAACGATACATAGGCTACAAGAATGGATATTGCCAGAAATATGATTACTACAATAAGAATCGCAAGCATAGCTGCATCAATCGTCTCGATAACCAATTCCTGATACATCTTACCCCACTCTGCCGAATCTATAATCGTATCATATTCTGTAGGCGCAATCCCAATATCCTTTAACACCTTCGTCATATCTGCATTTGCCTTATTGCACAAAACAACAATGTACCAGCCGCTGTTTGTATATCCCATAGGTGTTCCGACGCAGGTCATATAATTCGATTCGAGCACACCAACCACCTTAAAAACCCGGCCAAAAGTCGATTCATTAAAATATCCGCCTAACTCCATTTTCCTATTCTTCAAAACCTTTTCATCAACAAGAATCTCCCCATCTCCCTCAGGCATTCTTCCTTCGATAAGCTTTGCTCCCATGTGATTTACAAACTTCGGAATCTGCTCCTTTGAATACAGTGGAAAATCAAATCCGACCTGACCGACGATTGCCTGATAACCAACAGATAATGTCTGAGTAAGCACTGCATCACTAATTCCTTCGTGCTTCTTTATATCATTAATAATTTTTTCTCTTGCATTATTAATGGCCTGATTATATTCGTCATCCGAATCATAATTTTCTTTTTCCACTCCCATGGTATCAGGGGTAAGATCTATATATGCCACCCTTTTCGGTTGTTCCAGAAAGAGTGCCGCAAAACTCTCTTTCGTCGTCATCAATAAAAAATTAATCATATACATCGTCATAAAAGTTAAAGATAATGCTGCTATCATAACCCAGACCTGCTTTTTATTATTTCTGACAAATTTTAGCGCCGATAGTTTCCTCTTCATCCTGTTCTCCTTATTTAAATCCTTCATTGCATTCGGTCGTTGCGAAGCACTTTTTTGACCCCGGCATCATATTATAACATTTCTCAAAACAAAAAAAGTGACTGTAGTCATATTATGCATATGACTACAGTCGCATATGTTTTATTTTTTAAGCTCCACGATAAGCTTCACCCTGTCATGAATGCCAGTCTTATCATATATATTAGAAATATAATTTTTTACCGTCCCTTCCGAAATATATAACCGCTCTGCAATCTGCCTGTTCGTAAGCCCTTCCACCATAAGGGAACATATCTCCTTCTCTCTCTCCGTCAAATCCCCGGAAAAATCACAGGACGCATTCTGCCCCCCATCCTTTAAATTATGATTCATAAGAGAGGTCAGACGCACCATGACCTTTTGGTCTAATACCGTAATCCCACCCATGATCTGCGTTACCGCCCCTATAATTACATCCTTTCCACTGTCCTTAAGAAGATACCCATCTGCTCCACCTGCAATTGCTTCTGTAATATTCCTGTCATCATAAAATGTAGTCAGCACCAGAATCTTAATCTTCGGATAATTTTCTTTGATTACTTTGATAAGCTCTATGCCGCCCATTCCCTTCATATTAAGATCCACAAGCGCTATGTCGCATTTCTCACTTGCGCTGTCAAGTATCTTTATGGCAGCATTTCCGTCATTTGCCTTTCCTATGACTTCCATATTGTTTAAAGACAATATGATTTCCAGACTATCTAAAAGCAGATTCTCATCATCTACCAGTAATACCTTATACATACTAATCCCTCATTCTTTTCAACCTACAATCGGCAGTTCTACCATTCCTCTAAATCCATGATCATTGACAAATGCTGTTTTTCCACCACATTTTTCTGCATAAGAGATAATCTTGCGGATACCAAATCCGTTTTCAATCCTGCTCTTACTATTTAACGAATCAAAATCACTATGTCCGTTGTCCGATACTTCTATTCTTACATGAGCGGTATCTCCTAAAAGAATCACCACCAACTCACTCGCATTCCCGTGCTTCACAGCATTTGTCAACATTTCCTGTAATGCACCTGTCAGAAATACTGCGTGGTCATGCGGTATTCTTATATCCTCCATAAGCTGGTCAAAGTTCCACGCTACACGAAGATTCGTATCCATGACAAATGCATTTATTATGTCTTCCATTTCACATTTCAAATCACCGGCCAAGATCTCTGCATTGTCTTCGTCTAAAACCCGGACAGCCCTTCTGATAGATTCCAAGCTTCCACGAATCCGGGTATTGGCATCATTCATCCTCTTTCTGGCTTCTTCCGGCCTCACATCATAGAGCATATCTGCTGCATCCAGAGTCATTATAGCAGCCGTTATCGAATGCCCCACACTATTGTGAATATTCCTGCTGATATTTTCCCTCTCCACAAGCCTTGCATTTTTCTCTGCCAGAAAATTTTGCATCACAAGCCGTTCATTTAATCTCTTCTCATGCATTTCACTAACATTTGAAGCCATAAGCCTTTCATCTTCCTGCGCTTTTCTTTTTTCTATCTGTTCCATCAAAAAATACATCAGCATCAAAAAGAAAAACGCTGCTGCCAGGAGCAATGTTTTCACGATACACATTGCAAACGGCATATTCTTATATATCATCAATGCAGAAAGCAAAAACAAGCACACTCCCATGATGATTCGAATATATTCTCTGACACATTTAAAAAGAAAGAAAATGATAAAACCTGCAAATCCACCGGATAACACAGCAAAACATGTCATCAGGATGCATTTCAAAACATACAAAACCCTGCTCTTATCTTCATCAAAAGATTCATAAGTTATGAGTACCATAAGTAAACCTGCTGCCACGATAAAAAGCTCCGGAAATTTACTGGCAGACAGTCCCATGACCGTAAGTATTATGATTATTATATTATCTATAACCGCATATATCATATTATTATCGATCCGTCTTCCATCAAAATTTGAAAATCATTCTCCCTGTGTTCCTATCCTTTTTCCCTCTTTAATACTCCTCCTCCTCAGCAATTTCCTCCAGCCAATCTACGAGCGCCTTTTTAGGATTTAATCTCATCCCTCTCTCTGTATTGCCATAATCAGGAGGCATAATCTCCGCGTTAATTACAATTCCTTTTCTCTTTTTTCCCTTTCCAAACAATCCTTCCTTATCAAGATCTGCCATCACACGTTCCATACAATTTAAACGCAGGTCAATTTCTTTTTGTATATCATCATCACTTTCTATCCCCTCCATTCTCTCATCAAACACTTTCTCCACTTCCGCAAAAAACGTCTCCCCATATGCATAATACGGAGAATCTGCATACGACCATTTATAATCTAATCTTGCTTCTTCAGGATCCTCCTCCTGTGAAAGAATCTCTTCCAATGCTTCTTTTGACCAGGCAGATACAACAGGGCAATTTCCCTCACCATCCGTAATCAAAGAACAATAATAAAAATCCTCCTTATGTTCATCAAATAATTTAACGATTGCCTGTCTCGCTGCCTTTTTTATAAGCTCCACTAAATTTTTGTCAATTTCTAATTTCATAATAATTCTCCTCCTGCTAGCTAAAATCAATTTAATCAAACCTCCTATTATCTGAAGTATAAACAATTTTTATCACCCTGCCCCTAACGCCTCGGAACAAATCTCCACCCGATCCCGCCAGTAGTGGCAAAATTCCCGGTCCTGACTGCGAACCTGCTGCAATACCACAAATGCTTCCGGCATATCACAGACCACATCCAGCATTTCCCTGCCAAGCCACTCCTCCCGCAGCGGCAGAAGATATTCCAGCACAGTCTCCCGCAGTCCGACGCCATCATAAAAGTCCGGATGCTCCAGCAGATACGAAAGGCTGCGGCCAAGTTCCACCCCGGCACCATCTCCTCCTGCGGATCGTCTCCGGGCAACTGCACTCTGCAGTACGCGGTGCAACAGGTGTCGGAGAAAGTGATGACAGGATGCCCCTGAAATATTCTGCATCAAATGACAGACGATTTCCAAATGCTTATCCCCGAGTGCGCTCCAATCAGACAGGAGCGGCAGAAAATCCCGGTCAACCACAGATAGCAGAGCATACTCCACCTTCTCATCCAATAGTTCATTATACCAGAGCCTGCGCTGTTGTGCCAGCAGAGTAATCACTGCTTCCTTCTCTCCCCGGATACACAGATGCACAAGTTCCTCCCTTTTGCTCCTTGCAGGGCGGCTGTCCTCCCCCTCCGTATGGCATTCCAGATGGGAAAGACTCCGCAGAAAGCCTGTCTCCGGCATACTCCTGTATTCCGTTCGCTGTGACATATAATAATCCGCCCCGTCTAACTGCATGACATCCCATCTTCTTCTCCCATCCTGTCCGTTCTCCTCTTTTTGTCTGTTCCTTTCCCGGGCGAGCCGGATCTCCTTTTGAAGTTCCTCTCTCTGCTCCTGTGTCATATTTGCCTCGTCAAGATACTGACGATCCGAAAACGGCTTCTCTTCCTGCAGCATCCTCATCGCCTCCGCATAGCCCACCAGCTCGATCGGATGATATGTCTTTCGCGGTCTTCCCGTGCCTTTCCTACCGACATTCTCTGCCTTCCGGGCAGCTGCACTCCGGACGATACGGTCTACCATCTCCCACTCCCCAAAGGAATGTTCCGGCAGCTCCCAGTCCTCTTCGCGTATCTTACACCACTCTGACACGGCACGAAGCACAAGCCACCGGCTGTCACTTCCGGCAATCACCTCCTCCAGCAGATCTCTCTCACCGATCCTCCGCAGCCCGCGCAATACGGCCGCCTGCACCAGCGGATAACTCAATCGATCCAATACCTTTCTCAGAGCCTCCTCGTTCTTTACGCCGCCCGCAGATTCCAACGCCTCATAAAGCCATCTTGCATGCTCCACAGCCGTTTCTTCCGAGATTGCCTTGCCTCTCGCACTTTGATAGCATTCTGCCAAAAAAGCGATATTTCCCTCCCGGTCGTTATTAAACAACACCCACAACCTCTGATACAACATATTGGAAAAAACCTCATGCCCCGCCAGATCAAACGAATCATCAAAATCCGACGTCTTATTCTCCTGCAGTATAGATAAAGCAATCTCCCGCAGTACACCACCATCCAACTCTGTCAATGCCCAAACAGCCTGTCTGCGAATCTGCCAGTCCCTGCCACTGTCACTGGCGATGGCTGTAATCTCCGGCACAACCTCCCTCCGTTTCTCCCGTTCCATCAGAATGACCCACCAGAGCTGAAACATATCCCCCATTTCCCATACCATATGTAACTCCTCCGATGTCGCCCCGTTGGTGATCGCCGCCTGCAGCAGGAGTGTCACTGCAACCCTGTCATCCCCCCTGCATTGTGTTTCCAGCAGCTCCATCAATCGTCCCTTCACTCCTGCAATCCTCCGATTTACAAAAAATCCCGCAGCCCGGAGCATATTTTCACTCTGGCCCGAACACAGCATCCGGATCACAACCCCATTCTCCGGATCATAGAACAGCTTTTCCAAAGACAAATCAATCTCCCAGTTTTCCATGTTCCACACACAATCGGCCGTTCTCTGCCAGAAGGACTTCCCTTCTCCACTCTGGAGCTCTTGCTTCATCCTCCGAATCCCTTCCGGGTGGTGGTAGCACAGGAGTACAAGCACTGCCTGCTCCAACTCACCATCAGGCTCTGCCCGCTGTAATACACGCAGGCAATATGGCTCCAGTTCCTCCTGATGTTCCAGCACAAAACGCATCGTCACCTCATCAAAGAAGCGTATCCTTGGATTTTCCTCTTCCATACAAAGCATGCCCAGAATGGATGCAAGTTCCTCCTCCCCCTCTGCGCAAATCTCCATCTTCTCTATCCATGAAAGGGCATTTTTTCCTCTTTCATACACCGCTGCATAACATTTCCACGCTGCAGCATACGCCGAAGTAACCTTCTGTTCAAAAACAATCCTGCACAACAGCAGACATTTTTCTCTTTGATTTTCCTGATACATTTCTTGTATTAAGCGTACAATACGCCGGTCGATCGGAAGCCTTCTGTCACGGCAGGCAAAATAAACACCATAAAGCAAATGGCTTTCCTCTCCCAACTCCTCACAGCCCAAATACATCAATTCATACCACCGCTGCGGCTGACATTCCAGAATCAGATGCACCGTCCACTTTGCCGAATGATAATCACCTCTGTTCTCCTTTCCCTCCCGAAGGATTGCAAACAGTTTCTCCGATATCTCCTCGTTGTTTTGTTCGCGCAGCAGCAGATAACTCTCATAACTACTCCTCTCACTCCACAGGATATCAATCAACTCATCCACCGTAAACAAGGCGCGCCGCCTCACATATCCCACGACCTGCCCTGCATATTCCCGCCGTAAAAAGAGCTCCCCCGCCAACGCGTCTGCCTCCTCCATCTTCCCGGATCGCTGCAGATGCATCACAGCTTCTACCGGCAGATTCTCCCGGCGGCAATAGCACGCAAGACGGTCATGCCACATCACAAGCTTTGCCGTGGAAAGGCTCTGTTCCATATTAACCCGGGTCGTCTCATGGATGAGGTACTGTTTCTCCTGATGCAGGATCAGAAGTCCCTTTTTATGCAGTTCCTGAATCACCATCCTCCAGCGTCCGTCAGGCTCAATCTCCTCCAACCTGTCCTGAGAAAAAGGTTCCAGCAGACAGGCCGTCAGAGCTGCTTCAGGATATCTGCCGCAAATATCCTGAAATCTTCTCCCCTCCCAATAGTCTGTAATATTTTGCTTCTTTTGTGCAACTGCCTTCCACATCTCCTCCTCAGAAAGCGACAAAAGCAGCCTGGCATCCTTGATATATACCCCGCCGGGCTTGCCGGCAGAGACTGTCCGATAGGCCTTTTCCAGTGCATCCCTGTCCATTCCGCCCTGTCCATACCTCTCTGCCAGTTCATACCACTCCTGCCAGTTCACACCGAGCATATGCATCTTATTCTGAATACCGTATACCATATATTCCGTCTGTTCCCATTCCGGAAATACTGCCTCCTGCGCAAAAAGCATCCATTTGATCTGATCTGAATCACGATTCTCTTCCAAATAGCGAAAAAAATCCTCACGCCATCTCTCCGGAGCCCTGCCTTTTACAAAATCAACAATGACGAGTCCATATCTCCCACTTCCTCCGGCGGCCAGTCTCTCAAGCTCACGAAACGAATCCTTCTCACTATACTCCACATAGACCGCCCTGTTTTCCTGCGTCTCATTATAATAATATACATATTGTCTGGCAAAGGTACTTTTCCCGGAAGCAGACGGACCCAGAATCTGCAAAACAGAGAACTGCGCCAGCGCCTCCGAAAAGCTCTCCTGCATGCCCGTCCTCTCGATTGCATTATCCACAACAGGACACTCAAAAAAGACAAGAGATGATCTCTCCTGCCTGATTTTTTCTAATTGGGACCTCTGACGCTCCTGTCCGCCCTGCAGCTCTTCCAGCTGACTTTGCATTTCTGCCACATCCTCCTGCAGCCACCGGACAGAATCAAGCCTTTGCTCATCATACACTTCCTTTAGGCCAGATGCCGCATATTCCTTCTTTACCTGCGCAATAATCAAGTCTAAGATATCCTGCAAACGCCTGTCAATCCAACACCGTACATCTTCACTCTGACTGCCCAGCAGCCTCATATAATCGTCAACCAGGCCCTTCCTGTGGCTCTCCGCCTGCCGGGAATCTTCCTCGCGGACAAGGGGCAATATGTCCCTCTTCCAGTTCTTCCTGATCTTTTGAAAAAGCAGCGGCCCATTCAACTCCTCGGCCGCCTGCAGCGCGGCCCACTCTTCTGTAACCTCCAGCCTGTCCAGGTAACCCCCAATCTCTTTTTGCAGTTCCTGATAGACTGCATGGTCCCTCCATGCAGTCCGCACCTGATCCACTGCTGCCGTCCTGATCTCGCCAATGATATCTCCCGGTAATCCTGTCATTATACCATCCCCTAATCTACATTGTCGATCTGCCAGTCGATCGGCTCCACACCATGCTCCTCCAGAAAGGTGTTTGCCTGACTAAAATGCCTGCATCCAAAAAACCCCCGGTATGCCGAAAGCGGACTGGGATGCGGTGCCTTTAGAATTAAATGCTTCGGATTGGTCAGCATTGGAATCTTACTCTGTGCCGGTCTCCCCCAGAGCATATATACAATCGGCCTGTCCTGGGCATTGACCGCCTGAATGACGGCATCCGTAAACTGTTCCCAGCCCTTCCCCTGATGGGAAGCTGCCTGATGTGCCCGCACCGTCAAAACTGTATTCAACAAAAGAACTCCCTGTTTCGCCCACTTCTCCAAATAACCGTTATCAGGAATCTCGCATCCCAGATCCTCATGCAATTCCTTATATATATTCTGCAGAGAAGGCGGAATTTCCTTCTGATCCGGCGGCACAGAAAACGACAACCCATGCGCCTGATGCACATTATGATAGGGATCCTGCCCGAGGATCAGCACCTTTACCTCCGACAACGGCGTCAGATGAAACGCATTAAAAATATCATCCGATGGCGGATACACGACGACCCTGCTATATTCCTCCTTCACAAATTCAAATAAATCCTTATAATACGGTTTCGAAAATTCCGGCCGAATTGCATCCAGCCAATCATTTGTAATCATTGCCATAGCTGATGTCTCCTTACATCCTTCTTATGCTGATATTTTGTCCCAACAGATACTCTTTTACCTCACGGATTGTCAATTCTTTATAATGAAACAGGGATGCCGCCAGCACCGCCTCCGCATGACCCTGTTCAAAGGCATCCTTAAAATGCTCCAGCTTTCCTGCGCCCCCGGATGCTATAACAGGAATCGACACATTGTCTGAGACCATCCTTGTCAATTCATTATCATATCCATTCTTCGTACCATCACAGTCCATGCTGGTCAAAAGGATCTCGCCGGCTCCAAGCCGCGCTGCCTCAATCGCCCATTCCACCGCATCGATCCCCATATCGACACGTCCGCCATTCTTAAAAATGTTCCAGCCGCTTCCATCCTCCCGCCGTTTCGCATCAATCGCAACGACCACGCACTGGCTTCCGAATTTCATCGCCGCCTCAGAAATCAGTTCCGGATGCATAATCGCAGCGGAATTTACAGCCACCTTATCGGCCCCTTCCCGCAGGATCACCTTAAAATCCTCCACTGTTCGAATACCACCTCCCACAGTAAAGGGGATAAATACCGTCTCTGCAACCCGGCGCACCATATCAACCTTTGTCGCACGTGCATCTGAAGACGCTGTAATATCCAGGAAAACCAGCTCATCTGCTCCCTCTCTGCCGTAGGCAGCCCCAACCTCTACCGGATCCCCGGCATCTCTCAGATCCACAAAATTTACACCCTTGACCACTCTTCCATCATGTACATCCAGACAGGGAATCACTCTCTTCGTAAACATATATCCTCCTTATTATGTATCTGACTCACGGAAACAAAGAAACACAAAAGCGAACTTGTTCTCTATGCAGTTTTTCCTATATCACAAAAATTCCTCAAAATCTGCATGCCAATATCACCACTCTTCTCTGGATGGAACTGACAGGCAAAGACATTTCCATGCTCTACAGAAGCATGAATTGGCACAATATAATCCGTCTCCGCTGCTACATCCTCCGGATGATCCGCTTTCAAATAATAGGAATGCACAAAATACACATATGCATCCTGCCCAATCCCCTGAAACAGCCTGGCATCCTTTTTTATGGTAAGAGAATTCCATCCCATATGCGGAATCTTAAAGCTCTCACGCGGTGGAATCGCCACAATATCACCATCCAAAATACCCAGGCCATCGACCCCCGGCGTTTCCTCACTTCCCCGAAACAACAACTGCAGTCCCAGACAGATCCCCAAAAAGGGTATCTCCTGCTCTGCTGCCCTCCGAAGCACATCCACCAGTCCAAAGCGGTGAAGCTTCTCCATCGCATCCCCAAAGGCGCCTACCCCTGGGAGGATCACATGGTCTGCACGTAAGATCTCATCCGCATCCCTCGTCACCACACAACTTTCTCCCAGATATACAAGAGCCTTTTCCACACTTTTCAGATTTCCTGCATCATAATCAACAATCGCAATCATTTCAATCTCCATTCTGCCGCTTTCCGCGGCCTGAAAGTACATAAGGGAAGCCTCCCTGAGACTTCCCTGTCTGATACGATTTCCTCGCATAACGGCACCATCAATCTATTGTACACTCATTCCGATTTCTACCACTTTGTCAGTGTAGGCCTCCTTTTCCATCGCGAGAAGCTCATATGCCTGTGCCTCCGACACTCCAAATTCTTCGTCCAGCAATGATATGATCTGCTGTCTGCAATCATCCATATCCTTCTCGACCTCCAGATTTCTGGCCGTTTCAATATTGCTGTCGTATTTTTGAATTCCCCGCAGCAATGCGTTGAGTGCATCCGGATAATACTTCATATTCATGTAATTATTATAGGCATTGATCGTACGCTGCACTTTCATAACCGTAACAATCTTATCATATGTCTCCTGATCCTTTTTCTTGATATCCGTTCCCAAAATCTCCTGATACGCCTCTGTGTATTTCTTCATATCGAGATACCTCTCCGCATCATTAATCGTAGAACGATAATTGAAAAAGTCTGTTCCGGAAATCTCTGCCGTCAAAAACATCACTGTCAGAATGACGATAATCGAAACGCCCACCTTATTGAGCTTTCCTGTAACCTCCAATTCTGCCTCGGCCTCAGCCTCGGCTTTCCTTGCTTCCTTCTCAGCCTTTTTGGCCGCTTTTTCCTCTGCCTTAGCTGCCTTTTTCAGCGCTCTTTCCTCGGCCTTAGCTGCCTTCTTTGCCGCCTTTTCCTCGGCCTTGGCCGCTTTCTCAGCTTCCTTTTCCTCTTTGCGCTTCGCCTCTTCCTCTTCCCTCGCCAGAGCGGCCTCTTTCTCAGCCTCTCTCTGCTTCAACTCTTTTTCTGCAATCTCATCCGTAACGACATTGCCAAAAAGCTTCTTTAACATGCCCGGCTTCTTTCCTTCCGGTTCTACGACCTCCTCCTGAGAGGGTTCTTCTGAAATCCCCTCCAGCAGGGCTGCCATATCATCGTCCAGGTCTTCCTCCGGCACATCCGCCTCTTCACTCTCTGGTTCATCTCCAAACAAAGCAAGGACATCATCATCCTTCTCTGAATGTTCTGCCTCTTCCTCATCAGAAGTCCCCAACATATCAAGAAGCTCTCCCATATCATCTTCCTCTGAAGACTCAGCCTCCTTTGCCGCCACGGGCTCTTCCTCTTCCTGACTCAGTTCATTTAGAATATCGTCCAGCATATCATCCGAAAGTTCATCTTCATCTTCCTCTTCCGGTTCCACCGTCTTAACATCTGCCTCTTCCGGCTGACTCGGCTCCACTGTCCTGACATCCTCTTCCTGTGGTTCCTCATCCAAATCATCCTCAAAGCCATCCAATGCCAGCAGACCTTCCAAATCAGGTATGTCCCCCGGCTCGCTCGGTGCATCTACCCCGGCATCGCCCTCATCTTCCGGCTCATCCCCCAAAGCAAGGACATCCTCTGGCTCTGCTTCCTCCCCCAAATCAGACAGGTCATCTAAATCCGAGAGATCTCCTAATTCTGATAAGTCGCCTAATTCGTCCAGATCCCCAAAGTCGTCACCCTCTGCAAGCTCTTCCAAATCAGCCATATCTACAAAATCAGCAAGATTATCGAATTCATCAGAAATATCCAGATTTTCTTCTTCTGCCAGCTCATCCAATTCTTTTTCTATATCGCTCAACTCTCTTCTCTCCTTGTGAATCCTCATTCTTCCTCAGAAATATTAAGCACCTTATCAATCGCACCTACCAACTGCCCGATTTCCGGTTTTGACAGCTGTATATCTGCCCCCAGCGATTCTCCCTTTCTCCTCATCTCGTCATTGATCAGGGAGGAGAATATGATAACCGGTATACTCTGCATTCGTTCATCTGTCTTAATCAGTTTTGTCAAATGGTGTCCATCCATCTGCGGCATTTCAATATCTGTAATAACGCAGGCAACCTTCTCTTTCAGTTGGCCATCTTCCTTAATCTGTCGGAGCTTATTCCAACACTCCTGTCCATTATTCGAAATATCCAGATTGGTAAAGCCGGCACGTTTCAGGCAATCCAAAAGCATTTTTCCTAAAAGCGGTGAATCCTCTGCAATCATAATCGGAGAATTATTTCTCGTTCTTCCCTCCATATGGTCTACATCAGAAACCTTCAGTCCCGTCTCCGGATTGATCTCTGCCACAATCTTCTCGAAATCAAGGATGATAATCAAATTATCATTAATTCGAATAATTCCCGTCGCCATACCAACACCAGATGCATTGATCGTAGAATCCGGCATCACAATATCTGACCATGACACACGATGGATTCCTTCCACAGACTGTACATGAAACGCTGTATTCAATTGATTAAAGTTCGTTACTATGTACATATCTGTATCGGACGTCTCATACTCCAGATTCATCACACGCGCCAGATTGATAATGGATATAATCTCATCGCGAGGCATAAAAATCCCCTCTATCCTGGGATCAGCATTAGGAATCGGCGTCGGCGTCTGATACGATAAAATCTCCCGGATCTTTGCAACATTGATTCCGTAATAATTCTTTCCCTCACGAAACTCCAGAATCTCAAACTCATTTGTTCCACTCTCTAATAAAATACCTGTCTCCATAAAGTAAATACCTCCTGTTTGTGCTCACCTACTGCAATGAAATCCGGGCCGTCTTTTTTCCGTCTGATATCAAAACACTAGCCTCTCCGACAGACTTCTTTCCTCTGATTTCAAAAACCAGTACGGCCTCCCTGCTCTTTCCACCTGGAATCTTCTCCCTGAAATACTGTAAATCATTTCCCAGAATTGTCTGCAAAGGACTGCCTGCCGAAGCACCGTCCAATTCAAGTGAAAAATTCATTCCCGCCTTCATCATATCAATGCTCTTGTCTGATGCATCCTCATTCTTTAACCGAAATCTTACAATCAGAAGATGATTTCCATCATGTGCACTGACCGCGGCATCGCGGGAACCATATGTCTTTTTCTGCTCATAGTTCACATAATCCATGCGGATTCCCTGCTTCGGCGAAATCTGATCCAACTCGACAAAATTCACAGGTTCGTCTCCCTGTACAGACGGATCCGCATTGTCCGTACTGCTCTGGCCCGCATCATCCGATGACCGCGGTGCCGGCGTTTTTGTCGGTTCCGGCGTCGGTGTTGCTGTCAGGATACTCCTATCATAATCCAGCATTTCATCGTAATTTTTGCTATACTTCAACAAAGCACCTGCCATATATTCTGCTTCCATACTATTGTGAAGCCTGCTCAAATCCGGAACAGAAGAGGCACATCCGGTCAGCATAACCATAACCGCCAATACCAATCCACATAATCGTTTTCTCATGAATCTCCTCCGTATTTCCCTGAAACTATTTTACCTGTTCCCTATCGTACCATATTTTCTGTTTTTGCGCAACCTTCCCCACTCCAATTTCCATGATAAACAAATTAATTTTGTCTGTCCAATTCAAACCAGAACGCAACGCCGTCCTCACGGTTTTCGACACCACATTTTTGATTCATTGACTCTGTAATAGCCTTCACGATAGACAGTCCGATTCCACTGCCTCCATATGATCTTGTCCTGGCCTTATCCACCTTATAAAACTTGATCCAGATCTTATCAAGCTCATCCTCCGGGATGCATTTACCTGTATTAAACACGATGATCCTGACTACATTTTCCCGTTTTTCCAGACTCACGACAATCCTTTTCTCTCCACCAACATGATTGATGGCATTACTGATATAATTGGTAACAATTTCCTCCACCATATATTCATCTGCCCATACGTAAAAAGGCTGCCTCTCCTCCAGAATAATAGAAGCCCCCTTCTGCCCGGCCAGAATGCCAGCAGACTGTATCACTGACTGTAAAACCTGCACAATATCAAAATGGTTAAAACACACCTGATCATTTCCAAATTCTATCTGATTCAGCGTCAGGAGTTTCTTTACCATCTTATTCATCTTCGCCGCCTCATCGATAATGACATCGCAATAAAATTCCCGACTCTCCGAATCATCATTAATATTATCATGAAGGCCCTCCGCATATCCCTGAATCAGGGCAATCGGCGTCTTCAACTCATGAGAAACATTCGAGAGAAATTCCTTCCGCATCTCGTCGATCTGCGTTTTCCGCTCAATATCCTTCTGCAGCTCATTATTTGCCGTCTTGAGTTCCGATATCGTCTCCTCCAGCTGCTCCGATAATGTATTAATACTTGTCCCCAGCAGGCCAATCTCATCCTGTGTCGTCACAGGATATTTCGCTTCAAAATCAAGCTGCGACATTCTCTTGGCAATCTCTGTCATATGAAGAATCGGCTTCGTAAAGCTATTGGATACCAAAACAAGCAGCGCCGCGCCCAATAAAATAGCCAGCATTCCGATATATCCCAAAAAACGGTTAGAAACCTGGACATTCTCCCGCATACTCTGATAATTGGTACTGATATAAACAAAATATCCCGATTCCATCTGGCCAAACAGCTCCAGATAATATGACCCGATCCGCTCGTCATATGTTTTATACACCTGATAATTGGCCCGGCTTTTAATCAACTCCCTGCCCTGCGGATCCACCTGGCCGCTCACAAGACCCGCCACATAATCTGCTGTCTTCTCCTGCACATTTTCCATCTGTATCTCACTCAGATATTCCTTAGACGGATAATAAAAACGGTACACGAGACTCCCCAAAAAGCTGTGAATCTGGAATAAATATGCATTCATGGAACGGTTTGCCGCCCACGACTCCATCTCCAGCTGGCTCTCCTCCGACAAATCCTCCCGGCCGGCCCCCTCCTGAAAATCAGCATCCTTCTCCACAATCGAATTCATCTTCCGAAAGGAATCCGAAAGCGCCGCCACTTTACTATATTGGTAGTAGCTCGGCAAAAAAAGCTGGTTGGCGATCCAGCTTCCGAATATCGTCATCGAAAGCAATCCCGTCAGCATAATAATTAGTTTAATCTGTACGGCCTACCGTTTCCGAATCTTCATATATAAGTCTCCATTCCTGTATTCCTAAACCTCAAACTTATAACCCATTCCCCAGATCGTCTTAATATACTCCCCCTTATCCCCCAGCTTACTTCGAAGTTTTTTTACATGCGTGTCGATCGTCCTGGCATCACCAAAATAATCGTAATTCCACACATTATTTAAAATGCGTTCCCGCGACAGCGCAATCCCCTGATTTGCTATAAAATACGCCAGCAGTTCAAACTCCTTAAAACTAAGTTCCACGGTTTTGCCATCGATACGAACCTCATGGGCCGACTGGTCGAGCGTAATCCCTCCTACCTCCCGGCACTCTTCCTCCACTGCATTCGTGCGGCGCAAAATTGCCTCTACACGCGCCACCAGGATTTTCGGGCTGAATGGTTTGGAAATATACTCATCAACACCCAGTTCAAAGCCCAACAGCTCATCCTTCTCATCACTCTTTGCCGTCAGCATAATGATTGGCACCTTGGAATACTGGCGCACCTCGCGGCACACCTCCCATCCGTCCATTTCCGGCATCATCACGTCCAAAATGATCAAGGCAATATCCTTTGTCGCAAAAAAGAGATCCACCGCCTTCTCGCCGTTCTCAGCCTCCAGGACCTCAAAATTCTTCTTTTGCAGAAAATCCCTTACCAGTTTACGCATCCTCTGCTCATCGTCTACGACCAATACCTTTCTCTTATCCATACTGTTCCTCCATGAAGTCCGCACAAATTACTGTTCCTGTTTTTTTAATTCATTCTCCCGCTGCTCCAGCTGTTTCTCCCAATCGCTCAGTTCATTGATTACTTCATTTCGCATCTTCGTTTTATAATCCGTAAAATATGTAAAGACGGAATATTTTGTCGTAGCGGTCAGTATAGCCATTCCAATAATGACAGCAATCAGCACGCCGATCACCATATAACAAATCCTGCGGTTTGCCACCGCATTTTCATATGCATTCTTATACCGCTCAATCTGTCTCTCCACCTGCGGATCCCTTCCCGGTTCAGCTGCAGAGGCTGTCCGCACAGACGCTGTCTTAATCGGCGCCAGCGTATCCTCCGACACAATCCGGCTCTCTATCAGGGTCTTGCGCAGCTGATACAAATATTGATGACCGATCACTGTCTGAAAGGATTCCTTTTCCACTGATCTGTTATAAATACGCAGTAATGCCTTCTTGTCACTCTGATCGGTATTTGCCGTTAAATAGTTGATCGTCTCCTTCTCCTTTTTTGCGCGGTCGTATTCCGAACGGCTTGAAAAGAGATATCCATCCAATACATATTCTTCCTTCGCCATAGCTGCACCACCTTCTTCTATTCCGTAAAATCTGCCCTTTCACTAATCCAGTTTTTCACCGCTGCCAGCAGGGCCAGATTCTCCAGATACTCCTTTTTTTCACTCGCAAAGGCGTCTGCTGATTCGTACGACTCCTTCACATAATAATACTCCTCTTCCTTTAATGCATCAAATTCCTCTTGTGTAAAGGAAATATTTTCCTTTGCCGCCACTGCCTGCGCCAGTAGATATTCCTTTGCAGTATCTTTTGCCAGACCATTCAGCTCACTTTCGATAAAGTCCTCCTCGCTGTCATAGCCAAAGGAAACAAATACCTCTTCCCTGCTGCAGCCATACACAGCCGCCATATCATAATATCCCTGCAGCACCTCTCTTCTTGCATCTTGCAGAAGCTGCTTCGGATACTTCTTCACCTTGCTGTCTTTCATCACCTCAGACCATGTAAATTCTGCCTTCTGCTCCTCATTTTCCTTGCGCAGAAACCTTCTGATATATTTATTATATTCCTTCGTCGTCTTATATTTTTTGGAAACCGACTGCACAAAATCATCGTTATATTCCGGAATGATCTCTTCTCCGCAAATATAATGTATCGTAACGGCAAACTCTACATCACGTCCATCCACCTCGTCATCTCCATATGTCCCTTCCGGTACAGGCAGTGTAAAACGCACCTGATCACCCGTATTGGCACCGACCAGAGCAGCCTCAAAGCCCTCCAGCCATTCCCCGGAGCCTATATCCACATAATCACTGCCACAGGTAGAATCCACAACAAGGCCGTCTACTCTGCCCTCAAAGTCCACATACACCATATCTCCTTCCTGTACGGTTCCCTGTTCCTGCTCGTAGATCGCCTGATCCTCCCTCCGGCTCTTGATCTCCTCTTTCACATCTTCCTTTGTGACTGCCAGTGAGACTTCCACTCCGATATAATTTCCCAATTCCACATATTCCAACGGATCATATGTCTCGCGCGGCGCCGGAGTCTCTGTCTCCTGCTGTTTGGGAACAGGCTTTCTCTGTCCCGCCGCCAACAGACCGCCAACGACAACAACTACTACAGCTGCCACACATGCAGCAGGCATCCATTTCGGAAACTGCTTCTTTCTTTGTACCTTCTTTGCCATACATAACCTCTTTCTATCTTATATTAGTTTCTCCAGCTGATGCACCAGCTTTTTGATAAAACCATCCTGAAACGGATTCAACAGACCGACCTCCCGCAGCATATCTGTGAAAAATCCACCTGCCGACAGCCTGCAAAGCTTCAGGTAACTCTGCCATGCCGCCTGATAATCCCGTTCCATCAGGATCTTGTACTGCAATGCACAGACCTGTGCCAGACAATAATCAATATAATAAAACGGACTCGAATAAATATGCGGCTGTCTCTGCCACCATCCGCCCTTCTCAAAAAAGGGCAGGCCGTCAAAATGCAGATGTGAACGATACTGCTTTTCCAGCCGTTTCCACACCTCATGCCTTTCCTGCTTTGACAGCTGCGGATATTCGTAAATAATCTCCTGGAATTCATCAACCATGCACCCATAAGGAATAAAGCAGAGCGCATCCTCAAGCTGCATCTGACAATATCTTGCCGCATCGTCGCCAAAGAAAAGCTCCATCCGGGGATCTGCAAAAAATTCCATTGACATGGAGTGCACTTCCGCCGTCTCCATCGTGATATCCCGGTGCTCCCGAATCTCATCCGCTGCCGCCAGATAGCCCTGAAAGGCGTGGCCGCACTCATGCGTGATCACATCAATATCCCCGCATGTGCCGTTAAAATTTGCAAAAACGAGCGGCATCCCCATCTCCGGCAGAAAATCCATAAATCCTCCCTGCCTTTTGCCGGGGCGTCCCAGCACATCAAACATTTCCTGCTCCATCATTTTCTGAATAAATTCGGCCGTCTCCGGCGACATCTCAGAATACATCCTCCTGCCGTTTTCCATGATCTGCTGCGGTGTCCCCTCCGGCACAGGATTGCCTTCTTTAAAATACAATCCGTTGTCGTATAGCTGAAGTTTATCAACATCCAGTCTTTTTCTCCGCAGCTCCTGCAGGCGAGCCACAAACGGTACCAGATCCCTCTTTACCTGCTTCCGGAAAGATTTCACTTCCTCCCGGCCGTAACAATTGCGGCGCATCCGATAATATCCCAGCGTCACGTAGTTGGAGTATCCCATCTCCAACGCCTGCTCATGGCGGTTTTTCACAAGCTTGTCATAAATGTCATCCCACGCCTCCTCGTGCGATTCCATAAAATCCTGAAGCATCTTCCAGGCCTTCCTGCGCACCTTCCTGTCGATATCCGTAAGATATCTGCCCAGCCCAGCCATACTAAGCACTTCTCCATCCCATTCAAATTTTGCGGAGGCAAGCAGTTTGTCATATTCACTGACCAGCCTGTTTTCCTCCTGTTGCAGCGGTACAAGCTTCGGATGTACCGATTTAATCCGCAATTCCATATTTCGGAACGCCACAGGCCCGATGATCTCCTCCAGCTCCTTCCGGAAAGGAGAACGAAGCAACGCATTCTGATATGCCATCATTTGATTCTCAAATACAGGAAGCTTCTCATCATAATAATCATTTTCCCTGTCATAAAACTCATCTGTAGTATTTGCGGCATGACGAAAAGAGGCAAGTGATGACATTGTGTCAATATGATCCTTCAACAAATAATATTCCTGATGAACCGCAAACTGCTCCTCCGCACTCTGCGCCACTCGAATCCTCTCAAAGAAACTTTGAAGCTTCTTTCCAGCCTCCTCAAAATCAATCCTGTGATATGCAAGCTCTGACAGCTTCTGTGCCTTCTGCTCCGATGCCTCCCCGGAATGTTCATCATCAGCCTCCTGTGAAGCTGCAATCAATCTGTCAATTGCCGTCTCCTCTGTTTCCTGTAAATCTTCGAATGTATCCGTTCCCTGCTCCTCCGGATTCGATCCCGCTTCAAATCTCTCCTCCTCAGAGTATTCTGCATTTGAAATATTTTCATCTTCCTGCCCGGATTCCACCATCCTAAGGATCTCTTCGATTCCCTCCTCCTCTGACTCTTCCGGGCTCAGATCCTCTTCGTTTTTCTCCTCGTCTGTATCTTCTGGTTTCAGAATCTCTTTGATTCCATCCTCTTCTGCCCCCAGGAGTTCTTTCATTTCCTCCAATGCCAATTGATCTGCAGACTCCTTCGGTTTCGATTCTTTCGATTCCCCGGCATCCTCCACGCTGTCGTCATCTGCCAGAAGCACCATCATCTCGCCTACATCCTTTACGACAAAATCAGCTCCCACCTCTGTCAGCTCTGCCTCATCTCCAAACCCATAGCACACTCCCATCGAAGCAATACCGCATTTTTTTGCTCCCTCTATATCATGTTTTCGGTCACCGACCATAATCACCGAATTCTTTTCATCCTCATCGATCCGCAGTCTGCGAAATACCTCTTGAATCACTTCCTCCTTCTGACTTCTCTGACCATCCGCTAAACTGCCCACTGTCACATCAAAATATTTCATCAGATGAAAATACTGTAATATCCGCACCGCATAACTCTCCAGCTTCGAGGTAGCCAGCGCCAGTACCTTTCCCTGGCTTTTCAAACGAGACAACGCCAAAGAAATCCCTTCATAGGGCTCATTTTCGAAGAGGCCGATCACACTTTGTCTTTCATGGTATCTAGCCGCAACCTCTACTGTCTCTTCCCTGTCAAATCCCATGATGTCCCGAAAGCTATCCATCAGGGGCGGCCCGATAAACTGCAGCAGAACAGATTGATCCGGCACCTCTTCACCCACGGCCTCCAGTGCATATCGTAAAGAACTCAGAATCCCCACGCTCGGATCCGTCAATGTCCCATCTAAATCAAACAAGATATATTTCCACGCCATGTGTGCCTCCGCTCCGCCGTCTAGTCGGCAATTTTTTTCTTCCTATTATAATATGATGTGAAATTTTATAATAGGATATGTAGCTTCTTGCTCTTATCATAAGATATTTTTCTGTCTGGTGCAAGCAATTTCCGATATAGAAAAAAAAGAGCCCCGAAGGGCTCTTTTCGTCGGATAACTTGCATTATCCAGCGTATAATAGGGTGGGAGTAGAAAGTTTTCACTTTCTGAGTAACAGTATAGGAGCAATATATGTCCAAAGTATGTCTTAATTATGAACTTTTTGTTCATAATATATCAGAAATTTTTTATTGAATTTTCCTTCCATATATGAGATACTATAGAAAGTGCTGATTGTATACAAATATGCAAGAGCGAAAATACATATTATAAAGGAGGTTTTTTTAGCCATGGCGTTAAAAAATCAGTATTTAATTGATTTACTGGAGACAGTAAAAAAGAGAAATGCCGGAGAACCTGAGTTCATCCAGGCTGTGACAGAAGTATTTACTTCTTTGGAACCTGTTGTCGAGAAAAGGCCTGATCTTGTAGAAGCCGGCGTGTTTGAACGCATCGTAGAGCCTGAGAGACAGATTATCTTCCGTGTTCCCTGGGTAGACGACAATGGAAAAACACAGGTCAACAGAGGTTTCCGTATCCAGTTCAATTCTGCAATCGGACCGTATAAAGGTGGTCTTCGTCTCCATCCTTCCGTATATAGTGGTATCGTTAAATTCCTGGGCTTTGAGCAGATCTTTAAAAACAGCTTGACAACACTTCCGATGGGCGGCGGTAAAGGCGGTTCTGATTTCGATCCGAAGGGAAAGAGTGACGGAGAAGTGATGCGTTTCTGCCAGAGCTTTATGACAGAGCTTTGCAGGCATATCGGCCCTGACTGTGACGTACCGGCTGGAGATATTGGAACAGGCGCTCGTGAGATCGGTTTTATGTTCGGACAGTACAAGAGGATTCGTAATGAGTGGTCCGGCGTTCTGACTGGAAAGGGATTAAACTACGGCGGCTCTTTAGCACGTACAGAGGCTACCGGCTTTGGTCTCTGCTACTTCACAGAAGAGATGTTAAAAGCAAATGGCAAGAGCTTCCAGGGTCAGACTGTTGTCATTTCCGGTTCCGGAAACGTAGCAATTTATGCTACAAAGAAGGCAACAGAGCTTGGTGCAAAGGTTGTTGCTCTCTCTGATTCCGCTGGATATATTTATGATCCGGACGGTATTGACCTTGACCTTGTTAAGCAGATCAAAGAGGTAGAGCGCGGACGTATCAAGGAATATGCTGACAGGACAACCCACAGCAATGTAACATATACGGAAGGCTGCAAGGGAATCTGGACGATTAAGTGCGACATCGCACTTCCATGTGCAACACAGAATGAGATTGACGCTGAAAGCGCAAAGACTCTGGCAAAGAACGGCTGCTATGCTGTATCTGAAGGTGCAAATATGCCTTCTACGCCGGAAGCTATTGATATCTACTTCGAGAACAAAATGCTCTATGGTCCTGCAAAGGCAGCAAATGCAGGCGGTGTAGCAACATCTGGTCTGGAAATGACACAGAACTCCCAGAGACTTGCCTGGACCTTCGAAGAGGTTGACAGCAAGCTGCAGAGCATCATGAAGGAAATCTTCAAATCATGTGACGAGGCCTCCAAAGAATTTGGTATGGAGGGCAATTACATGGCCGGTGCAAATATCGCCGGATTCCTGAAGGTTGCAGAAGCAATGAAGGCACAGGGTTGTGTATAATTATAAATAAACACCTGAATTTCAAAAAAGAGACCATACAAATAAATTGTATGGTCTCTTTTTTATTCTCTCAATCCCACTTCCATCACCCGGTTGGATCATTCCCCTCCCGTTCTATACACACCTGAAAAATATAAAATTTGAGATAGTAAGAGGCATCTGCTGCCCACAGAATCGGATGATCCGGCGCCTGCGTCCGATATTCCACCTGACGCAGCCTTCTGTGGACGTTTTTCGCCGCCTGGCCGATAGTCCCCGCAAAAAGCTCCGGCGTCATAAAATGGGAACAGGAGCAGGTAGCCAGATATCCTCCATCTTTTAAAAGCTTCATCGCCCGCAAATTAATCTCACGATATCCCTTTACAGCATTTTTTACTGAATTTCTCGATTTCGTAAAGGCCGGCGGATCCAATATGATGACATCATACTGCTCTCCTCGTCGGCAATCTCACCGACCGATAACCCGGCAACCATATGCATCACATTGTCC
>CAYYGS010000007.1:0-22562 GCA_964471335.1 uncultured Jutongia sp. | reverse complement strand
GCACTGGATAATACTGCAATCACCAAAACAGGGCCAAGCATCATAACAACCACGCTCCATGTATTTCGGAACATGAGTTTGAAATTATTTTTAATCATGTAACGAATCATATCTCTCCTCCCGCTAGTACTAGTCCGCATAGTCCCTAAGCTTCTTTCCCGTAAGCGTCAGAAATACTTCTTCTAATGTAATATTTTCATCACCGCCATTGACTAACCTTTTCAGTTCCTCACTCGTTCCACATGCGATAATTTTTCCATTATCCATAATGGCAATCCGGGTACAGACTGCCTCCACCTCTTCCATATAGTGGCTCGTATAAATAACAGTAGCGCCCTTATGATTTGACTCCTTAATTTTATCCAAAATAAAATTTCTCGACTGCGGATCAATCCCCACCGTAGGTTCATCAAAAATCAGCAGTTCCGGATTATGACCAAGGGCACATGCTATATTTAATCTTCTCTTCATACCACCGGAAAAATTTTTGGCAAATTCCTGTCTGCGTTCTGACAAACCAACATATTCCAGGGAATCATTTACTGCATTTTTTAATTGTTCTCCCTTTATTCCATAAAGAGACGTAAATAATTCTACGTTCTCCCATGCCTTCAGGTTTCCATGAATGGCAAGATCCTGTGGTATATAGCCTATTTTATGGATCACATCCTTTTTCTGCTTCCAGGGATTCTTCCCCATCAATACAATCTCACCCGCTGTTGGCCGTACAATAGAACAGATCATATTCATTGTAGTACTTTTCCCTGCGCCATTCGGCCCCAATAATCCAAAAATTTCACCCCTTCGGATCTCAAGATTTAAATTATCAACAACGACCTTATTATTGAATTTTTTTGTTAAATCGGTAGTTTTCAAAATGATATCTTTCATGACACTCTCCCTGATCAGTTATTTCTACTGCAACAACAGTATACCAATTTCGGAAAGGAGACAGTAGTGAAAAAAGAACTATTTTACATATGACTTTTGTCATATTTTCACCTTCCGTTTTCCTGTATAATCCTTCACCACAATCTGAAACACACATACGGAATCCGCCTGTTCTTCCGTGAATTCTACTGTTCTTCCCGATTGGTGCGCAAACATTTTACTCAAAGCATGTCTCCTCTCAACAGAGTCATCTATGAATTCCACAACACCATTCCCTACAATGCTGGAATAATAATATCCCGAATTACAGGGAGTTTCTACAAAAATTGGTTCCCCCTCGCTGAAAATGGTAAAGCATACTTCGGGGTTACGTTTTAATATATCTATTTTTCTCCCTTCTTTTGCACAATGAAAATAAAGGACGAAACGATTTTCCTCCATCTCATAACCATAACTCAAAGGTATGACATATGGCATATCACCGTCAATCATAGCAATACAGGCTGTCTTGCACAGATCCAATATATCTTTTATTCCTTCCACATCATTTATTTCGCGGTCTTTTCTTCTCATCGGTGTACTCATTCTGCGATCCTCCCTTGCGATTCTTCTAAGGCGAAACCGTAAATTTCTTAGTCGGCGTCTTCTGCCGGATCAGAAATTCTTTTCGCCATTCAAACAATCCATATTATCACGCGTTATAGTTCACAATAATAGGGACATATATCCTCATAATGTCCATCCTTCATCCGAAATCCATTCGGAATCGTTCCCAGCTGATGAAATCCGAGTCGTTCGTAAAGATGCCGTGCATGGATATTCGTCGCTACCACCGCATTAAACTGCAATATCCCGAATCCATGTTTTTTCGCCTGCATCAAACAATCCTTCACCAGCTTTTCGCCAACATGCAGCCCCCTGCATTCCGAAGAGACCGCATAACTCGCATTGCATATGTGTCCGCATCGTCCTACATTATTGGGATGCAAAATATAAAGTCCCTGTATTTCTCCCGTCATTCTGTCGATGGCAACCGCACTATATGTTTGCAATGCAAAAAACTCTTTCCCCGTTTGATCCGTCAACGGCTCCTCCTGCGGAAATGCAATTCCCTCCTCCACAATCTCATTCCATATTTCTATCATTTTCAGAAGGTCGGATTCTTCATAAGCCCTGATCTCCACGTCCATCGTCTCACCTCCTGTTTGTGAATTCCAATATCCTTCGTTTTTCAAACATGATGATCTACCCGCCATATATAATTTCGGATTTCCGAATACCATTATACTTTAATGAACCAAAAATTTCTACATACAAAAAAGATGCCAATCCCTCCCTCTCGAATTGGCATCTCTTTTTTTAGAAATCTCCCCGTAAGATTACCTGCTATAACCCGTTCCTCCTTGTTCTTACTATACTACTCCCACCTATATTGTCCTCTTTTCTTCCCATTTCTCCTAAATATGTAACGCCCCTTAAAACACAGCTGATTCAAGCCGCTTGTATTTCCTAATCCGCATAAAATTTATCTCGTATTTCAGAGATAATCTGTGATATTGTATCGAGTGTTTCAATGATAGATTCTATTCTTATTTTCTCGTCATCATCTATCACTCCGTCCCGCATAATATCTACCAGTTCCTTTGAAATTTCATCCATATCCTGCGCCGTTCCCAAAAATTTCAGAACCACGCGGTCAAGACTTTCACCACCATTCTGTTGCTTTTTGTCCTTTAACAGATAATCTATCGATACTCCAAAAAAATCACTGAGGGCAATTACTTTGTCTGTTTCCGGCAGAGTCGCTCCCGATTCCCACTTTGAAATAGCCTGTCTGCTTACGTTTAATTTCTCTGCCAACATTTCCTGAGAATATCGATACTGCAATCTTAGATGATATATTTTTTCTGCAAAGCTCATTGTAGCAGTCCTACCCCCTTCTTCTGTTACTCCATCTGATGCCACGGATTGCTGCATCGCTACACAATTATTGCAATCCTGCAATCACCTCCAATCCCGTATATTTGCAAACAAATCTACTTATGCCCCTGACACCATTATATGTTATTATAATCCCTTATTCAAGCATTTTAAGTGGCAGTTATGCAATCACAGGTTGCGTAATATTTCTTACATATCCTTTGTTGACAAGAGAACCAGGAACTGTTAAAATAGCATCATCTTAACGAGAGAGGTGAATCGTCCAATGAGAATATAATTTCCTTTTGATTACATGATTTTATGCATAAATAAATACGCCAGTATTTATTTAATCATGTTGCCAAAAGTGGATTATGTTCTCATAGCCTCTTTTTTATTTTGCTCTGTGATGATTGTAAAATCATCCCTCCTATTACTAAGACTATGGTATATAACGAAACTTTTTGGCAGCAAAAAGTTTCTATTTTTTTGCATTCATTTCATATTCAGAGGAGGAATCAATATGGCACAAATCCGTGTAAACAATCTGACATTTTATTATGAGGGAAGTTTTGATAATATATTTGAGGATGTATCTTTTTCCATTGATACTGATTGGAAATTAGGTTTTATCGGCCGGAACGGAAAGGGGAAAACAACTTTTTTAAATTTGCTTCTGGGAAAATATTCCTATCAGGGTTCCATTGCAACTACTGCCGCATTTGACTATTTTCCGTATCAAATAACGCAATCTCAAATGCAATTGCCGGCCACTGACTTTATCAATGAAATCAAGGCAGGCTGTGAGGAATGGCGTGTAATCTGTGAACTAACACAACTAAATGCAGACGCTGAGATCCTTTACAGGCCATATAACACGCTGAGTTTTGGAGAACAGACCAAAATCATGCTGGCTATCCTGTTCTCTGCTGATAATAATTTTCTGTTAATCGATGAGCCCACAAACCATTTAGATCATGACACCAGAGAAAATGTGAAAGCATATCTGGCTTCCAAAAAAGGATTTATTTTGGTGTCTCATGACAGGGATTTATTAGATGCCTGTATCGATCATGTTCTGGTACTAAACAGACAAACGATCGAGGTGCAGAAGGGAAATTTCTCCGTGTGGTGGGAAAATAAGAAGAGGCGGGATCGATTTGAACAGGCAGAAAATGAAAAGCATCTCCGGGAAATCAGGAAACTAAAGCAGGCGGCGTCACGCGCTGCAGCATGGGCCGATAAGAACGAGCGTACCAAGATCGGATTCGACCCTGTAAAAGAACCGGATCGCTCTATTAGCACCAGATCTTATATTGGCGCAAAAACGAAAAAGATGCAAAGCAGGGTAACACAGATGAAGACGCGCATCCAAAGGGAAATCGAAGAAAAAGAAGGACTGTTAAAAGATTTAGAACTCCCGGCCGATCTAAAACTGATGCCGCTCACACATCACAAGGAAACTCTCATAAACTGGAAAGACTATACCCTGAAATATCAGGACAGCACTCATCCGGTTTTTACCAATTTGACAGGTTCCGTTTGTCAGGGAGAACGAATTGCTTTGCATGGAAAGAATGGATGCGGAAAGTCAACACTGATTCAGATGATTTTACAGAAAGCGGGATTCTGCGCTGCCAGTATGGCAGTATCGGAGGAAGGCGTATGTGAGGTTGCATCCGGTCTCGTCATTTCCTATGTCAGCCAGGACACCTCCTGGTTAAACGGTGATCTTTCACAGTTTTGCCGGGAACGGAATCTGAATGACAGCCTGTTTTATTCCATTCTTCGGCAGCTCGATTTTGAACGTGTACAGTTCTCCAAAAAAATGGAATCCTATTCAGAGGGCCAGAAGAAAAAGGTACTGCTCGCATCAAGCTTACTGACGCAAGCCCATCTTTATGTATGGGATGAACCTTTGAATTATATTGATGTTTTCTCAAGAATGCAGATTGAGAAGCTGTTGATGCGCTATCAACCAACGATGCTGTTTGTGGAACACGACGTAACATTTCGTGAACGAATCGCTACGAAAACGATAGAATTGTAAATCCTGCACCTTTCAGACATGACGCCGCTGGCGGTACAAACGCCTGTCATACCACCGATTCAGACATGACGCCGCCGGCGGCACAAACACATGTCATACCACCGATTTGTAAATACGCAGGATAAATACTGCTCCCATGCCCTCTCTGTTTTTCACCTCGATGATTCCATTCTGCGCCCGGAGGATTCTCTGCGACAGGGATAACCCGATCCCCACACTCTGGCTGCCGCTTCCTTTTCCTCGATAAAAGCGTTCGAAAAGGTGCGGCATGTCCTCCTCTGCAATCCCCTCTCCCGTATCCGTCACTGTAATCTGTGTATAGATTGCATTCTCCAGAGCATCCACAGAAATGCTTCCGCCCGCTGGCGTATGCTCCATACAATTTTTTAATATATTGCCTAATGCCTCTGCACTCCACGACAGATCCCCACAAAATGACGCATTTCCCTCGCCCGCCCGATTTTCCCATGAAATGTCGCGAAGATCCATTGCAACGGCCAAAGGTTCATATGCCATCTGTACCATTTTCGGGACAGATATCTGATCTGTCCTCATCTTCGCTACACCGGCATCAAGCTGCGACATTTTTAACAGTGCATAGATCAGCCAGTCGATCCGCTCCAAAAGCGTCACGATATCCCGTGCAAGCTCCTTACGCCGCTCCGGCGCCACCTCATCCTCCTGCAGAAAGTCTAAAAGCAAATGAATCGAGGTAGATGGCGTCTTAATCTGATGCGAAATATCCGCCAGGGAATCTGCCAGAAAAATCTTATCCTGTTCCAGCTGCTCTCTCTGCTCTCCCAGTTGCCGTACCAGCTTTTTAATCTGCGTAAAGAGGATTGCCAGCTCCCCCTCTTCATAATCCTCCCATTTCAGGGTACTGCCCTCGTGCAAAATACGATCCAGCTGTTCCGACATTTTCGCCATCTTGCGATAAAGCCTCCAAGCAGCCCCAAAATGAAACATCAACAGAAGCAGCCCTGTTACAAATGCGGCAAGCGCCTGTCCCCATCCCCCGAGAATGCCAAAACCAGCCACACCGATACCCCATAGCAGAAGGGAAAGGATCATCCCCCTCCGAATATCCGGATTGCGCCAAAACCCCATCACTGCAAATACACCACCATTCCTTTTAAGATTTAACTATTCGCCATATACCCCATTCCGCGTACTGTCTTGATCAACCTGGGATTCTGGGAATCCTCTTCCACCTTTTCCCTCAGTCTTTTGATATATACTGTCAGCGTGTTATCATTGACATATTCTCCCGCGGCATCCCATATTTCCTCCAGAAGCTTTGACCTCGTAAGCACGATCCCTTGATGATTCATAAACACGAGAAGCAGCCGGTATTCCATAGCTGACAATATGATCTCCTCCCCGTTTTTATACACGGTACCGGACAGAGTATCCACCCTGATCTGTCCCATTTTCAGGACAGACTGTGTTTTGCCACAACGTCTCAACACATTCTTCATCCGGGACACCAGCTCGCGTGGCCGGAAGGGTTTGCCAATATAATCGTCCGCTCCCATATCGAGTCCTGCCACCGTGCTGTATTCATCGCCGGACGCCGTCAAAAAAATGACCGGTATCTGCGTCTGCTGTTTGACAGCCGCACAGACAGCAAACCCATTTCCGTCTGACAGCGATACGTCCAACAGGATCAGATCAATGCCCTCTGGCGCCTCCTCAATTCTTGCAAGCGCATCCCTCTGCCCGGACACCGCCGTCACCTCAAATCCATCCTCCCGCAAAAATGCTGTCAAATGCTTTACAATCTCAATATCATCTTCTACGAGCAAAACCTGAATCATAGCCTCCTCCATCTCTGCGTCAACCACGGAACCCACCATTATTTTACACCAAAATTGCTACACAGAAAAGGGCGGGGAATATTCCCACGCCCTCATCTTTTCTTTCCATGTCTGTCATGGATTTATATTGTAAACTTACAGTGTAATCTGTACACCGGTGCTGCCCGCTGCAGCCTCCACCGTCTTGCCCTCTGCTGTCACCTTGAAGCTCTGCTTTGCAGCGTCATATGTTACATCAATGACATTTCCGCTTCTCTTTGCCGTGATCTCTGTCAGCTTATTTGACTCTGTATCATAGATCACTGCGCTTGCTGTCTTACCATCCTCTAAGCCGTAGATGACAGCCTCCGCATCCTGCAGATAATCATACAGAACCGTCATCTTGCCCTCTGCATCAAAGTTACCATACGTTACGATGCTGTTCGGGCGAGCCAGGATCGGTGTCTGGAAGTAATCGCACTTTCTGGTATAATACTTACCGCCAGCATATGTCTCACCACTCTGGATATCCGTCCATGTACCGCAGTCCGGCACATAGAACTCTGCCATTCCCTCTTCATTCATAACAGGAACAATGCAGAGATTATCACCCAGCATGTACTGCTGATCCAGATATTTGCACGCTGTATCATGAGAGAATGCAATAACCATGGAGCGCATCATCGGCACACCGACCTGATGTGTCTTATTTGCCTGTGACCACAGGTACGGCATCATTCTGCCCTTCAATACGGTATAATGACGGAGTACGTCACATGCCTCTGTATCGCCATCCTGATCATACACCCACGGCACACGGTAAGAAGTAGAACCATGCAGACGGCTGTGAGTAGACATCAGTCCAAATGCACACCATCTCTTATACACATCTGCCGGAGCTGTCGCTTCGAAACCACCCATATCGTGGGAGAAGAATCCAAAACCGGAAGAGCACAGGGACAATCCACCACGAAGTGTCTCTGCCATAGCAGAATACTCTGCGTAGCAGTCACCGCCCCAATGTACCGGGAATTTCTGTCCGCCTACTGTCGCGCTGCGGGCAAAGAGACAAGCCTTGTCCTTGCCGTAATATTCCTCCAATGCCTCAAATACGCACTTATTATACAGATACGTATAGTAGTTATGCATCTTGATCGGATCCATTCCATTATAATATTTTACCTTCGTCGGAATTCTCTCGCCAAAGTCTGTCTTAATATTATTGACGCCCATCTCGAAGAGTCCCTTGAGCAGTCCTTTGTACCAGTCGCATGCTTCCGGATTCGTAAAGTCCACAATCGCCATACCCGGCTGCCACAGGTCACACTGGAATACGCTGCCATCTAAATTCTTGATAAAATATCCCTTCTCCTTACCGATATCGAAAAGCTTCGACTGCTGTCCGATATAGGAATTGATCCATACACAGATCTCCAGTCCCTTGTCATGAAGTCTCTTGAGCATGCCCTCCGGATCCGGGAACATATCCTTATCCCACTCAAAATTACACCACTCATATTCCTTCATCCAGAAACAGTCAAAATGGAATACCTGAAGCGGAATCTTTCTGTCGGCCATTCCGTCAATAAAGCTGTTAACCGTCTCCTCATCATAGCTTGTCGTGAATGATGTAGAAAGCCAGAGACCGAAGGTATATGCCGGCGGAAGCGCAGGCTTTCCTGTCAGCGTCGTATAATTACAAAGCACATCCTCCAGATCCTCACCGCCGATCACAAAATACTCAAGCTCCTCTCCCGGCTGTGTAAATGTCACCTTAGACACTGTGTCGGAATTCACCTCGAAAGAGACTTTATCGGAGCTGTTTACAAATACACCGTAACTTCTGGATGAAATATAAAACGGTACCGTCTTGTAGCTCTGGTCAGAGCAGGTTCCACCGTCACAATTCCATGTCTCTACAGTCTGACCGTTTTTCACGAACGGAGTAAACTTCTCACCAAATCCGTAAATGCACTCGCCGATATCTGTCTTTAACTGCTCGCGGATGTAAGTACGATGCGGATCCTGCGGATAATTAAAGAATTCATCATCCTCCTGCAGTTCCATACGCGCATTTGCTGTAAACTGGCTTTCAGAAATGATGGAGGTAGATCTCCATGCCCCACCTGTCAGATGCCTGTCCTTATAATAAAACTGTACATCCCAGTCATCACCGATCTTAATCACTGCCTTTGTATCTCCGGAGATCAACTCCACCTGATCCTCCGTGCGATGGATCGTCGGGACATACCCTGTGTCTTCATTCAGCTCGAAACGCGGTATATTGTCAAGCCCTCCCCTGTAATGAACAATATGAACCTTAATAATATTCTCCGATGTAGAAGAATATGTAATCTCCAGGTTTGGTCCACCTAATGTCATACCACGATTCTTAACAGTATACGGTGTTGCCAGCACCTTGACAGAATTCTCTGTCGTCTCCACCTTGTATGCCTGTGATGCATAGTTCACCCCGTATCCCTTTTTGTTCAGCCAAAATCCGTCTGCTACCTTCATGTTGTAAAACTCCTTTCTTACATAAAAATATAGTTTTTGCCGATGACGCCCCAAAAATTTCTTATGTCACCAACGATTTTGATAATCCTATTATAGCCCCGCAAATAAACTCCGTCTACAATTATTAACGTGATTTTTAACACTATTTTGATATTTTGTCTTCTTTTTCCACCAAAGCATCTTTTAAAACAGAAATATTTTGCTCCATTAGTCTCAGATATGTCACACCGTCATCCAATTCCTTCCGCGTAACATTGTGACAGGTGTGAAAAACCTCCACCCTGGCTTCCGATGCCTCGGCGACCGCATTCGCCACCCTGTCGCTTGTGAGTTCTATTTTCAGTACGACCGGCAGGTTCCGGCTCTTCATCTGATCTGTAAGATATGCGATCGTATCTGCGCTTGGTTCTGTGTCGCTGCTGCATCCTGCAAAGGCCGCCGTATATTCCAGACCATATTCCTCTACGAAATAGCGCAGTGGAAAACGATCGCCAAATACAAGATAATGCTCCTGTGCCGCTTCTGTCACACTCCGAAATTCCTGATCCAGCCGGTCAAGCTCCTGAATATATCGCTCCGCATTAGACTGGTACTCTTCATGATGTACCGGATCGGCCTCTCCCAGATCCTCCGCAATTCTTTGCACAAGAATGACTGCATTTGCTGGCGATGTCCAGATATGCTCATCAATCTCCTCCTGCTCCTCATCCCCTGCGTGATTCGTCCCATCTGCTCCATTCGAACCAGATTCTACTGCATTCTTTTTTCCGTTTTCTTTATCCCCTGGCTCCTGTCTGCTGCCGACACTTCCTTCCTCTGCGTGCCATCGTTCCGCCTTCATCCCCTCTACATGTTCCTCCGCAAAGGTATCGACATGATCCATCATCCTGTCCGTGATCCAGTGTTCATTATTGACGGATTCCATAACACGCGGAACCCAGCTCTCCAGTTCCCCGCCGTTATAGATAAAGACATCTGCCGTCCCAAGCTGTATCATATCTCTGGCCGTAGGCTCAAAGGAATGCGTATCGATCCCCGCCGGCACAATCATGGACACATCTGCAAGCTCTCCCGCCACCTGGCGTACAAAATCATAATAAGGAAAGATCGTCGTCATAACCTGCAGCTTGTCGGATGCCGACTGCGTCCCGTCGTCTGCACGCTGTATCCCCTGACATCCCGTAAGGCACAGGCAGACACAGGCTAACAGGCATCCCCATCTCCGGGCTGCCCTAACCAGCAGATTCTTTTTTTTTCGTATCATATCCCGCATATTCTCCGATTGCATCAAACTCCTCATTTCATTACACATTTTTCACTAAATGGCTCTGATCCTCTGTCAGGCAATTATCACACATCCCATAAAACATGGTACGGTGCGGATTCACTCGAAATTGGTGCTCCTGAAGCACATGTTCGTACAACCGGGGCATATGGCTGCAGTCCATCGGAAGGATCCCCCCGCAGCCCTCGCACTTAAGCAGCAGGCGGTTCTCCTCTGCTCCGGCATATTGATAACACGCACCACTGTTCCCATCCAGGACGATCTTATGAACAATCCCTTCTTTTTCAAATCTGTCCAAATGCCGGTAAACCGTCGTCAACCCCACGCTCTGTCCCTGCTGCCGCAAATGTGTCATAATCTGATTCGCTGTGACATAAGAATGGCTTTCCGCCAGCAAATTCAGGATTGCCTCCTGCTGTTTTGTGTGATATGTCCTTGTCCGATTCATAAAAAACATCCCCTTTTCCTATTAGAACATTCCCTGATCCTGTACAGAACAGTCTCAATATGAAAATTGTTTTCATTTTACTTATTTTTCTTATTCTTGTCAACTTGACCTTTCCCCCATCCTTTCATATAATGATTCCATGTTCAAAATCAGATGGCAGCACGCGATGACGCGCAATCTGCTATCTATCGGCTTGACGAATTGCGCAAATTGAATTCCAATGATGGCAAAGGAGGCAGCATTTGAATTATCAGATTCGTACCATTTTAGAGAAGCACGGTTATACACAAATCGCACTGAATATTTCGGGATTATATTTTCATCTCTGCGAGCAGGACGATACCCACTATGCCGTGGTAACAATCGATGAAACGGCCGGCGGCATTTTTACCCGGGAGCAGCTCCTGCATATTTCCAAACAATTACGCGACCTTCTCCGCCAACGGGAAATCCGCAAAACCGTTTTTCTCTATCTGCTCGTTACAGCCTCCGACACCTCAGCGCACACGCTCTTTTCGGAAAATGACTGCTATTGGGTCATTGATTCCCTCTCCGGCAGACTGCTGGTTTTTGAAAACTGGGATCCCTTTTATCATCCGCTGCGCCGCGCACTGGAACAGCTGATGCAGGAATCCGGGACACCTTCTGACTCACAGGGAAGAAATTCAGTAAAGCAGACTTCAGTCTTTGGACACATTACTTCCTGCACTACACTTCTCGTCCTGGTGAATGTCCTGATTTTTTTCCTGACCGATTGGTCGGAACTGATTCTTGACTCTTACCGGCTGATCGATAGGGGAGCAGCATACTGGAAGGCCGTCGTGTATGACCATGAATATTATAGAATACTGACCGCCATGTTTCTTCACAATGACCTTGACCATGTATTCAATAATATGCTGTCACTCTTTTTTATCGGGACATATATAGAACAACAGACAGGCCGGTTACGTTTTCTGATCATATATTTTTCCTCCGGTATCCTTGCAGGGTGCACTTCAATGGTTTATAATATGCTACAGAGTGCGGATGTCTCCTCTGTCGGTGCATCCGGTGCAGTTTTTGGTCTGATGGGCGCACTGCTCATCCTTGTGCTGGCCCAGAATAAGGCCAATCAGCAGATCAATCCCCGCCGCCTGCTCCTAATCATATTTATCAGCCTGTATAGCGGATTTACAAGCCAGAATACTGATAACGCGGCACACATCGGTGGATTTTTGGCCGGCATATTTATCACCGCCCTTCTGTACCGTGCAGCCCCGGAGAAATTTATCACATCTTCATCACAAAAAGAAAGGCAGTAAACATGCGAAGAATTAATATATATTATGGTGGACGAGGCCTGATCGAAGACCCAACCATCTATGTTATGAATAAGCTGACTGAGGTATTACGGGAATTAAATACAGAGGTCAAGCAATACAATCTATATGAGGACAAGCGTGGCATCTCTGTCCTGCCCAAAACACTGAAAGAGGCAAACGGCGTGATCTTGGCCGCCTCCGTAGAGTGGCTCGGCATCGGAGGGCTGCTGCAGCAATTTTTGGATGCCTGCTGGCTCTACGGCGACAGGGACAAGCTTCATTCTCTGTATATGATGCCAGTCGTGACAGCGACGACAGCAGGAGAAAAGGAGGCGGCACAAACCCTCGTGAAGGCCTGGGAAATCCTGGGAGGCATTCCTGTAGAAGGCATCTGCGCTTATGTGGCAAATTATACGGATTTTGAGACGAGTCCCGTCTATGCACATCTGATTGAAAAAAAGGCAGAGGACTTTTACCGCAGCTTTTCAAAAAAACTCAAGGTATTTCCAACCAGCACGGGAGCGATCTGTGAAAATATCATGCAGCCGCGCTCCATGCATCTGACGCCACAGGAGAGCGAGCAGCTCTCCATGTATGTCTCCGATGTCAATTACGTGCAGAAACAGAAAGAAGATATTCAGGAGCTGACCAGCATGTTTAAAGGCCTGCTGGGTGACACAACCGAGGAAGACAATAAGGCCGGCACTCTGACCTCAGAGGATGATCCTTATGCCGCAGCGCTGATTTCTCATTTCGTGCCGGATCCCGATCTGAATATATCATATGCCATCCATCTGGAGGAGAGCGGCAAAACACTCCTGAGCGACATCCAGGGAGAAACGCTCCGATGCAGTTATGGAAGCAATCCGGCAGCAGATATCTCTGTCAGGATCGACGGCCCGACGATGAAACAGCTTGTCACAGGGGAGACCACCCTGCACGATGCTTTTCTGGCAGGAAGCATTACGGCAAAAGGTGATTTTAAGCTATTACGGACCTTTGATGCATTATTTCCGTTTAAGAAAGCAAATTAAAATATTTAATAAAAAAGAAATGGAGTATCAACATGAAAAACTTATATGATGACGATTGTATTTTTTGTAAGATCTGCAAGGGAGAAATCCCTTCCAACACCATATACGAAGACGATTATTTCAAGGCGATTCTTGATATCTCGCCGGCGGCACAGGGACACACGATTCTGATATCAAAGACACATGCTGCAAATCTTCTGGAACTTCCGGATGAATACGCCGAGCAGGCTCTGAAGGCTGCCCGAAAATGCGCAAAAGCGCTAAAAGAGGTTCTCTCCTGCGATGGTGTTAACATCCTGCAAAATAACGGCGAGGCAGCAGGTCAGACAGTATTTCACTTCCACATCCATGTCATTCCGCGTTTTCAGGATGACAAAATCCCTCTGAACTGGAAGCCAACGCAGGCAGAGGGTGATGACCTGGCATCACTTGCTGAGACGCTTCGCGGCGCTATAGGTTGAAAAGAATGAAGTTTCACGAAGGCGGTATGGAGGTTTTTTATGAAAATTTCTGTTATCATTCCCTGCTATAATGCGGAGGACCAGATTCGCGACTGTATCGACTGCCTGCTCTGCCAGACAATTGGTTTACAGCATTTGGAAATTATCTGTATTGATGATAAGTCAACCGACCATACCCTGGACATTTTGATGGAATATGAGGAAAAATATCCGGAACAGCTGCTGCTGCTTCCACTGGAGCAAAACGGCAAACAGGGAAATGCCCGAAATATGGGTCTGCAATATGCTTCCGGAGATTTTGTCACCTTCCTTGACAGTGACGATTATCTGGCTTCTGATGCCTTGCGCCATATGTATGAATGTATGCAAAAGCAGCCCTGCGATTTTGTGGAATGCGATTATACGCAAACTCAGAGCAAGCATCCGGGCCGCCAGGAGACCGCGGCACAGGCAGAGCAGAGCGATCCGCGGATTTTTGATATGCGGGATCGTCGAACAAAATGCATTTATATCCTGCAGCGCGGCTGGCAGACACGCGTCTGGGGAAGATTATTCCGCCGGGAATTTTTGACGGAACATCAAATCCTGTTTCCCACGGACTGCTTTATGGAAGATATTTATTTTGAAGAACTTTGTATGTTATATGCGGAGACGATCGTCCATCTCCCGATTGCCTATTATTTTTATCACATCAATCCACAGGGAACGATGCAGTCCGACAAAATTCTGAATTATTATATGGATACCCCAAAGGTACAGAACATGACGACGGAACGTGCCATCTCAGAAAATCTCCTGGATGACTGTCTGGCAGAATTTCAGGTACTCCATTTTTCCAAAGCTGTCGTCGAACCTCTGAGCAGGATGCAGCAGGACAGCCGCTTTTACAAGGAAGAAAACATTAAAAAAATTCGGGAAAGCATCCTATACTACTTTCCCGATATCATACAAAATCCCTATATTTTGAGAGATCCCTCACCGAACATCCAGCATTACCGTCATGTTTTAGAGGGAAATCCCCTTTTTACGGAATAGAAAACCATTACCGATGATATATCTCACACAACTTTTTCAACATCCTGATCTGCTTCTTTCCAAACTGGCCAGGCAGCATCCTCCATCGCCAGTTTATCCCTACTGAAGACGGCAGATTCATTCTGGCGCTGTTATCCAGTCCCAGGATATCCTGCATCTGAAAAATCGCCGTGTTGGCTACGCTGGCATAGCCCAGCCGGATCATGGCTTTCGGTATCTGTTTCTTTTTGTCTATATTCAGGTATTCCAACAGATACGTAAGCTCTTTCTTCTTTTTTGAACCATAATATCCCATCAAAGTCTCATTATCATGCGTTCCACCGTATACGATGCAATTAGAATCCGGATACTGATGCGGAAGATATTCGTTATCTGCACCGCCATCGAAGGCAAATTCCAGAATCTTCATCCCCGGCCATCCCGTCCTCTGAATCAGACGGCGTACATTTGGCCCCACAACGCCCAGATCCTCGGCAATAATATCAACACCCTTTGTGGCTTCCGTAATCACATCTGTCAGCTTCCGTCCCGGCCCTTTGAGCCATTTTCCCTCTACCGCAGTCGGACAGCTGGCGGGAATTGACCAGTAATTTACAATACCAATAAAATGATCAATTCGAATCACATCGTACAGCTTTGCATTGGCCGCCATACGCTTCGCCCACCAGGCAAAGCCATCGGCTTCTATCGCCTTCCAGTCATAGAGCGGATTGCCCCACCGCTGTCCATCAGCTGAAAAGCAATCTGGCGGCACCCCTGCGATGTGAATCGGCTTCTTTCTCTCATCCAGTTCAAATAAATCTGAATGCGCCCACACATCTGCACTGTCCATTGACACATAAAGCGGAATATCACCAATCAGGCGAATCTTATTCTTGTGGGCATATTTCTTTAACGCATTCCACTGCTGATAAAATTTATACTGACAGAATTCCCAGAAATCTATCTCATCCTGCAGCAGCTTTTTGTATTTTCGCAATCCGTCCTTCGTCCGGTAACGGATTTCCTCATCCCACAGCTGCCACTCATGATTATCAAAATGAAATTTGCACGCCATATACAGGCAATAATCCCTGAGCCAATAACTATTCTGGCGTACAAATGTACGATAGGAGGCCTCCTCCTTATGGCGGCTTCTCCGAAATGCCTTCTTCAGCACAGGAAAACGATTTTCAAAAAGAAGTGCATAATCAATATCCGCAGGATCCTCTCCCCAGTCTGCCGCTTCCGCTTCCTCCTTCTTCAGCACGCCTTCCTCGATCAACGTCTCCAAGTCGATGAAATACGGATTGCCGGCAAAGGCGGAAAAGGACTGATAGGGGCTGTCACCAAAGCTGGTTGGACCGGCAGGCAGTACCTGCCAATATCTCTGTCCGGCCTTTTTTAACTGGTCAACAAACCGATATGCTTCACGGCCCAGTGTTCCGATTCCATAAGGTGACGGCAGACTGCTCACCGGCATCAAAATACCTGCCGCCCTCTCCCCTAAATAATTTTTCTTCTCCATTACAAATCCCTTTCTTGTTCAGCCAACCCGGACCGCATCCCCTGATTTATCCGTACTGCTCGCTTTAAACCGTATATCCCCGGTCATTCACATCAATTGCAATCTCGTTCAGTGTTCCCTTCCCATATGTCAGGCCCGCATACACCTGCTGTGTGTTCTTCATAACCGGCTCAGAGTTATCCTGCTTCGCAACTTCCTGAAAACTCTCCATAAGTCCCTTCAGAACCCTCTCACAGGACTCCAGGTTTACATCCCTTCTGCGGACGATCGACTTTACAAACTGCTCATTCACATAGCGATAAAGAGATGCCAGATTTGCAGAAATTTCATACTGAAAATCCAAGCTGCCACGCATCTCCTGTAAAAATCCCTGCGCCCGCTTCAACTCTTTCTCTGCCAACTCCAAATCTTCCTCCGCAAAAGCATTCCGGGCAAGCGAAATACTATCCAGCATCAACTCAAAGATAACTACAACCAACTCGCTTCGATTTGCCTGTGTAATCTTTGAAATATAAGCCTTCGTCTTATCCTGATCCATCTACACACCTCTACTTCTCAGGCGAAATTTTTCGCCTTACACACTTATCCCTGTAACAATCCCATGATCTGCTGCGGACGGTTATTTGCCTGCGCCAGCATAGACGTAGCCGCCTGTGAAAGCACTTCCTGCTGCGTATATTCTGTCATCTCATCTGCCATATCGGTATCGCCGATCCGCGACATTGCCTCTGTAATATTCTGACTACTCAAATCAAGGCTTGATCTCGTCGCCTCCAGACGGTTCTGATAGGCACCCAATTGTGATCTTGCACTGGAAACACTCTTAATCGCTCTGTCTAATGTAGTTAACGCATTCGTAGCACCAAACTGTGTACAAAAATTGATCATTGCTGTACCATTCTCTGTTTTCAGTCCCAGATTGTTGCATGTCACTTTCGGGAAATTCATATCAAGAGTCTGCCCTTCATTTGCTCCAATCTGAATTGTCAGATAACCGGCATCAAATACACGAAGTGTCGCTGCCCCTGCCACCTGGGCTTCCATCTGGATCTCGAAGCCGTTATTATCCACGATCGTAATCAGATTTCCGTCGGCAGAATAAGATGCAGACTCCGTAAATCCCTTCGTTGTATCCAGTGTAACCTCCGCATCTTTTCCCTGATTCATATAATCATCGCCATTCTCATCCTTGTATTTAATCCTCTGTCCGCTTCCCGGTGCTCTCGTCGTCATCGTCAGATCACCACCAAGGGTAGTCACATCCACATCCATCGCATCACAGACATCTACGATCTTCTTCTGAATGGTGCTTTCTGTGTCCGATGGCAAGATTGTTACGTCAGCGTCATTAATCTTAACAATATACGCCTTATCCTTCGGCTGCGGCATTGATACTGACAGCGTTGCCGGTACTGCCAGGGTATCAACTGTCACACCATAATCGCCCCTTTCTACCGTCATGGATACCGACAGGGCATGAATCCCTGCGTTATCTGTACTAATACTGCGCGCTGTTGATCCATCCAGCAGCGGCTTTCCGTTAAATTCTGTCGTAGACGAAATACGGTCGATCTCCTGCAGCATTTCATCCACCTCGTTTTGAATTGCCTCACGGTCTTCCAGATCATATGTATCATTTGACGCCTGTACTGCCAGCTCACGGATACGCTGTAAAATACTTTCAACCTCTGCCAGCGCACCCTCTGCCGTCTCAATAATCGAATCACCATCCTGTGCATTACGGGACGCCTGATCCAACGCGCGGATCTGTGCACGCATCTTATTTGTAATCGCCATACCCGCAGAATCATCTGCTGCCTTATTGATCTTATAACCGGATGTCAGACGCTCCAAACTGGAAGATACTCTGCGGTCTGCCTTTTTCAGATTAACATTTGCCAACTGTGCTGAAATATTATGATTGATTCTCATATATATACCTCTTCTTTCTCAATTTGAATGCCCTCTCAGAATAGAGCAGGCACTAATCCATCGTACGAATCTCTGCTGCATGCTGCACCATAATCTTAGCCAGCTGATAGAGCTGTGGAAGAGCCGCTTCCCGGGTATCCTCATCTGACGCGCCGTCAAGTCTTCCCCGGCTCTCCATTCCATAGGAGAGATTTTTTACCTCAAATCCCTTTTCCTGCAAATCATGGAGCAATGTTTCTTTCTGAGCTGACAATCTCTCAAAACCGTCTCTTCTGTCACAGAGGATCAGCCCCTTAACCTCTCGGCCTGCAAGTTTCCATTCCATCGTGATATTTCCGAATCCGCCCTCCTGTCCGGCATCATCTGCCGGCAGCGATACCCACACTCTTCCGTGCTCCCCGCTGCCCTGGATCAGAGTGACATTTACCGAAGTGACCGTGTCTCCTGTCGAAATCGGTATATCATAACTTCTACGACTCATCATCTGCCTCTGGAGCCAGATATTCTGTCCGATCTGCTTCAGCTTTTCCATATCTTCATAGCTGACAGAAGGCTGTTCCTGAGAACTTTCCACCGTCTTCTCCATCAGCTGCTCCATTCGTTCATAAGCCTCCTCCAGCCGGCCCGGGTCGTCTAATGTGTCCGGAATCGCTGTCAAAAGCTCCTCATATTCTTCTTGTTCCTCCTCCGCAAGATTCTTTCTGCGTGAATACACTTCCTTCTGCACATCAAAATCCTGCTCCAAAAGCCGCTCTGCGGCCTGTATATTTTCCATCGTATCCGGGATCTCCAGGCTCCTCAGATAGCGAACGGCCTCCTCTTTGCCTTCTGCCGCCTCGCGAAGCTCAGCCGCCAGCTGCTCATACAACTGCTTCTCCAGCGCGGGATTTCCCTCGGCCTGCTGCAGCTGTTCCTTTAATTGCTCCAGCGGGGTTCCTAACAGTCTCTCCATATCTCCGTCGGAAATCTGCTGCAGGGCTGACGGCGTCACCATCTCACGGATCTGCTCTGCCAGTCTCTGATAATATGCCTGTTCCGACCGATTTTCTCCACTCTCATCCTTTTCCTGTGAATGACCGCTTCCCTGGAATCCGCTTTCTATCTGCTCCGAAATACTGCGGACAGAATACTGCAATTCCGTAAGGCCTCCAAATTCATCATCCACCTTGGCATCTATCCCATGGCCACGAATCGTACGTACGGCACTCAACAGATTTGCCAGTGTCATCTCCTGTCCCGTCTCCATCACAGAGCCGACTGCCGCACCATCCGTCTTCTCAATCTGATTCAACAAACGATAGATTCCAATATATCCGTCTCTCTCCTGTGGAGAGATATTGCCATCCTGTTCCAGCCTCCACAGATAACGGCTGTACTTCTCTTCCTGTGACACATCCTGCGCAGCATTGATCTGACGCAGCCGCTCGTCTAACTCATCCAGCGGAATCTCCAGAGGATTCTCACCGCGATGGATCAGTTCCAATACAACAGACGGCTTCAGATGGTCTATCACAGACTGCACTACAGCATCCTGCTGCTTTACCTGCTCTATGCTCTCCTGCGTGATCTCCATCTGATTATAACCCAGAATACGAACGGCACGCTGATTCGCTTCGCTGTCTGAAAGTCCCATCTCCCGCAACATATCAGGAATTCCGTCAAAAGCCTTTCGGATCGAATCGCCCAGATCGGAACGAACCTCTGTCCCTACCGCCTCATAATCAATATGATACTGTTTCATCTGCACTGTCGCGCTGACAGCCGCACGATGCAGGACGTTCATCGTCAAAAGACTCTGCTGCCGCACGCTGATACCGAGTATCGCTGCAGGAGCTCTGCTGATATCAGCCGCTTTCGAGAGCGTCCTCTGCAGGAGCGCCGACTCCTCCGGCATGATCTCACTGCTGCCCGCCGTTCTCTGCGCCAGTGTCTCCTGAAAATATGTATTTTCCATGGCCCGCAGCTCATCGACTAATTGTCTGAGCGGCGTGACCTCTATATCAATTCCCTTGCCCGACATGCGCATCGCCGCCTGCAGGGTCATCTTCAGACGAATCTCCTCCAGCTGGCGCCGGGCCATAAACACATCTCTGTCCTCTGCCGGAAGCTCTTTCCAGTCCTTTGGCTCTGTATAATTCTGATTCTCCTGTTGATTTGACGGCTGCTGCCCCATATCCTGGTCATCCCGCATTGATGCCGCCTGTTTCAGGAGAGTCAGTGTGATGTCATCACCTTCCGATAAACGGACGGCTGCCTCTACATCCTCATCACCAATCTCTGCCAGATCCTGCAGAACCTTCTGTGCGATGACAAATTCTCCCTCATCCAGAGAAGCCTTCTCCGGAGGCAGTCCTGCGGACATTGCCTGCAGCATTTGCTCTATCACCTGTCCTGTGGTGACCTGAGTCTGAATCTCATCCAGCGTCTGCATCATCTCCATAGACTGCACTGTGATCGGCAGATCATTGGCAAAAAGCCATTTTGCCTGCGCCAGCTCTGCATCCGTTTCCCATCCGTGCTCCATAAGGAGCTCCTGCACCTTCGGCAACAGTTCGCGCCAGACCTCCTCGTCTACTTCCTCTGCGCGCACTCCACCGCTGCCTGAAAACTGTCCATGATATAAGTTTTCAATTGTGGGCGCCATTTCATTTTCAATAATATACGCTCTGGCATCCTCCGAAAAGTTTACTGCCGTCTCGGCCATCTGCCACGCCGACTTCACAGCTGCAATATTTGCATCCGTCGCCGGAATATCAGCCTGCTGCAAAATCTGTTTCAGCTGTACCGAGAGATCTGCCTCCGACAAGCTTCCCATCTGCAATCGCTGCAGATTCTCCTGTGACTGCTCCTGCGACTCATGGTAGGCCTCCATCCTCTCCTGCTGCCACTGCCTCTTTTCCTTTGTTCTCTCAATGGCACGTTCTAATGTAGACTCCTGATATTTTTCCAGAGCACCTTGTTCCGATTCTATATTATGATAATCATCTCCGGTAAGCACTGACAGGTTCTCCCCTGCCTCATGTTTTGCCTCGGAAGCATTCCTGCTCTTTGTCAGAGCATCGGAAAAAGAATAGGAATCAGCGCTGACGGTCGTTGCCATCATCGCCTTCGTGCTGCTGGAAGCATCATTTCTTCCAACCTCTTTCAGCACAATATTGTCTTTTGTCACATCCATGATCTTAAACTGTCTTATTTCGCCTTCCGTGGCATTCTGTACTGCCGACCCAGAGACTGATACCTCTACGCCGTTAAAGTTGATAGAAATCCTGTCAGAAACATTCGTAACCGTCCCATTTACAACCTGTCCCTTCTTTCCGATATTCAGAAAGGAGTGTTTCCCAAACGCTGTTCGGCGTCCGGCATCGGCTGCATTGTCTACGACAATATCCCGAATATTCATAGATTTCACTCATCCTTTCAAGTTTGCCGGTAAAACCAGCATAAATATTCCTTAAAATACTTCGGCATAATCAGCCAAAAACTTAAGAGGGAGAATGAGCCAGAGAACGCAGAAGCTTGATTTCCTGTATATACCCCTCATCCTCATTTGGGGTCTCTAAAATAAAGGGCAGGCGGCAAAGCGCCGGATGATTAATCACTCTCTCCAACGCATCCAGCCCGATTTGTCCCTGTCCAATCTTTTCATGACGATCCTTATGAGATTCCAGACCGTTCATACTGTCATTCAAATGGACGGCTTTCAGCCTGTCCAGACCGATCACTTTATTAAATGTATCAAGAACCGTATCCAGTTCGTTTACGATGTCATAGCCGCCATCCCAGATATGGCAGGTGTCAAGACATACTCCCATCTTTTCGGATAATTCCACGCCATCCAATATTGCGCGCAGCTCCTCAAAGTTCCGTCCAACTTCGCTGCCCTTTCCTGCCATTGTTTCCAAAAGAACGGTTGTCGTCTGACTCTCCGTCAGAGACGCATTTAATGCCTCACAGATCAGAGCAATACCCGTCTCACTCCCCTGGCCTACGTGAGAGCCGGGATGGAAATTATAATACTGCCCCGGAAGATATTCCATTCTCTTCAAATCATCCTGCAGCATTTCTATAGAAAACTGACGGACGTTTTCCTTTGCCGCACAAAGATTCATCGTATACGGCGCATGCGCCACCAGCTTGCCAAAATCATTTTCTGCCATTAATGCCAAAAGCTTTTCCACATCGACCGGATCAATCGCCTTGGCACTGCCGCCACGCGGATTTCTCGTAAAAAACGCAAATGTATTTGCTCCCAGTTTTAACGCCTGTTTTCCCATCGCCTCAAATCCCTTTGAAGCTGAAATATGTGCTCCGATATACATAAAAATCCCCATTCCTGCCACAGCCCCGCAAACTTGAATACAAACTTTGTTTGTTATGCCGCA
>CAYYGS010000006.1:21001-23783 GCA_964471335.1 uncultured Jutongia sp. | reverse complement strand
AGAGCCGACATCTGGATTTTTCCTTACGAGAGATGATACGGAGAGCGAGTTTGAATCTGTCACTCCGACAGATTTCAGTATGTATAATGTCAATGATGTCGAGCATGTAGGGTGGTATTACCTGCCGGTGAAGAATGGGGAGCCGTTGTGGATGGATCCTTATTTAAATGCAAATATTAATGTGTATATGATATCTTATGTCGTACCTCTGTTTATTGAAGGGGAGTCTGTTGGTATCGTGGGGATTGATATTGACTTTTCTGTCATTCAGAATATGGTGGCGGATGTATCGGTTCTTGATACAGGCCATGCATATCTGCTGAGCTCCAAAAATGTGGTTCTTTATCATCCTACTCTCGATTCCGGTACAGATATTAGTACTATGTCGGAACAGAAGGAATTAAATAATATTATTCTGACAGAGAATAGATCAAATCGGCTAAATTATTATAGTTATCAGGGGCAGAAGAAGGCGATGTGCTATCGTTTTCTTGATAATGGCATGAAGTTTGTTCTGGCGGGGCCGGAACAGGAAATACATAAGGGAGCGAAGAGCGTGGCGATCCAGATTGTTATTGCTGCACTTGGGGCTATTATTATTGCCGGGGTTGCCGGTGTGTTTGTGAGTATGCGCATTATTCGTCCGTTGAATAAGATCACGAATGTCGTAAAGACGACGTCTGAACTTGATTTTCGGAAGGAAAAGGAATTGCCGCAGCTGGTGAAGAGCAAGGATGAGATCGGAGATATTGCACGGGCACTGGAGCGGATGCAGACGAAGTTGTGCGATATGGTGGCACAGATTGATAAGGCGTGCAGCGCCGTTCAACAGAACAATAAGATCCTGTTTGGTTCTACAGAGAATATCAGTGGAATGTGTATGGATAATTCGGCCACATCGCAGGAGCTCGCTGCGGCGATGGAGGAAAGTGCTGCCTCGACGGAAAACATATCACAAAAGGCAGACAGTGTGACGCAGAATGCGGATGATATCTATAATTCTTCCGTGGAGGGTGTGCGTCAGGCAGACGAGGTCAGACAGCGTGCACTGGCATTGAATGAGAAGACAGAAGCGGCCATTGATTCTGCCCGGGATGTCTATGAGAGGGTGAGGGTCAAGACAGCAGACGCCCTCGAACAGTCGAAAGCAGTGGAAAAAATTGGTGAGATGACAGGATCTATTCGTGAGATATCCTCTCAGACAAATCTTCTGGCACTTAATGCTTCGATTGAGGCGGCGAGAGCAGGCGAAGCAGGACGCGGATTTGCTGTCGTGGCCGACGAGATCGGAAATCTGGCGAATCAGACGCTGGAAGTTGTGGGGAATATTAACGGTATCGTTCAGGATGTTGTGAATGCAGTAGACGGCATGAAGGAATGTCTGGAGACGTCTACAGAGTTTTTGGAGACGAGTGTGTTGAATGATTATGACCAGTTTATTCAGGTCAGCAAGCAGTATGCGAAGGATGCCAACGACTTTGAAGGGTCCATGCGCTTTGTACAGGATTCGATTGCTTCGCTGCATCAGTCTATTACAGATATTTCGGATGCCCTGTCCAGCGTCAATAATGCGGTGAATGATTCCGCCGGGGGCATATCAGATATTGCGGAGAAGACGACACAGATGAATCAGAATGTTTCTGATAATTTAGAGGCTGTCAGGGTGTGCGAGGAGTGTATTGATACACTGCAGCACATTATGGCGCAGTTTACCTTAAGTTAAAATATGTACTTTATGTGACAATGTTTTGCAGCCACACACCTTTTTTGACCAGAAGGAATCCGATCAGGCATTTGATGGAGTCCCCAAGCTGGACGCAGACAAAGATGGTAATGACCGGCAGGGTCGTGTAGCGGCTGAGCAGGAAGGCGATTGGCACGCTGACCAGCCAGATAAACACACTGTCGAAGAGGAAGGTGACAATCGTTTTGCCGCCGGAGCGCAGTGTGAAGTAAGCCGCATGCAGAAAGGCGTTCTGGGGCATGAAAATTGCCATACTCATGATAAAATATCTGGCCAGTGTCCTTGCCTCCTGATTTGTATTGTAGAGCATGGGGAACAGGGGGGCCAGAAGAAGCATGACAATTGCGACGCCGGTGCAGCAGAATACGGAAAAGGCAATCATTTTATTATCAGTATCCCGTGCTTTTTTCATATTTCCTGCGCCCAGAAGCTGTCCTACTAAAATGGCAACGGAGTCGCCTAATGCAATAAAAACGATATTAAATACATTATTAATGGTGTTAGATATATTCTGTGCGGCGACAACATTAAATCCGCGCAGGGAATAGCACTGTGTCAGCATTGCCATTCCGGCTGCCCACAATGTCTCATTCAGTAAGAGAGGACTTCCCTTTTGGAGAATTTTGCGAGTCAGGGCAAGTGGGATTTTAGCCGTTCGGTACAATCCTTTGGCAAAGGGGTTGATTTCCGGATGCCTGTGCGTCCAGAGGATGACTATGGACATTTCCACGTACCTTGAGAGGACGGTAGCGATGGCGGCCCCTCGCACGCCCAGCACGGGAAATCCAAATTTGCCGTAAATCAATAGATAGTTAAATACAAGGTTAACCAGGACGGCGGCTACCCCGGCCTTCATGGGGAGTACGGTCTCTCCGCATTCGCGCAGTGTGCTGGAATAGACCTGCGCCGCCATAAAGGGAGGCAGGCCGAGGAGCATTATGTAAAGATACTGAAGGCCATATCTCCGGGTTGCCGCTATTTCGGCTGCGGTGCCATCGCCGGTCAGATACAGCTGAATCAGGGGTTTGCCTGCCGATA